>JAFUEG010000340.1 GCA_017464045.1 Lachnospiraceae bacterium | reverse complement strand
GGGGAAATAGCCTTTATAAAACAAACGCAAAGGATGCTTTGTTTGCTATATCCGTAAATCAACTATTCAGCATTAAATGCCATGATATCCAACACTATTTGCTCTGTTTGATGAGGTAATAAATATCAAAAAAGTCTTTAAAATCAATGATTTTAGGCTTGACATAATAGGAAGGAGTGTTAGAAATGACAGATTCAGAAACAAGAGAAGCATCAAGAAAATTTTATCAAAAATGGGTTAATCGTGGTCGTGAGGACGAGGATGATCGTTCTTATTGGCTTGATATATTTCAAAGGATACTCGGAATAGATGATGCAACTGATAAAATAGAGTTTCAAAAAAAGGTTCTTATTGATGGTAATACAAAGAGAATAGATGCATATATTCCTGAAACAAAGGTTCTTATAGAACAAAAGAGCTTTGGTAAAGCTCTTGATAAAAAAATACATAATTCAGGGGATGTCGACCTAACTCCATATGAGCAGGCAAAACGATATAATGATAATTTGCCTTATTCTGAAAAAGCGCGCTACATTGTTACATCTAATTTTGCTGAGATATGGATATATGATATGAATTTACGTAATCCAGAATCAGATATTCAAAAGATTAATATTGAAAATTTGCAAACTGAATTTTATAGATTGAACTTTCTTGTGAAAAAAGATTCTGTAAAAATTACAAGAGAGATGGAAGTTTCTTTACAAGCTGGTGATATAGTAGGTTTATTATATGATGAATTATATAAAAATTATGCTGAACCTAATGAGGATACATTAAAAAGTTTGAATAAGCTATGTGTAAGGCTTGTTTTTTGTATGTATGCTGAAGATGCAGGATTATTTGGTAAAAAAGATATGTTTCATGATTATCTTACAGATGTTGAACCTAAGAAGATTAGAAGGGCATTGAAGGATTTATTTAGAATTTTAGATACACCGGAAGATGAAAGGGATCCGGATGAAGATGAAGATTTGTTGGCGTTTCCGTATGTTAATGGCGGACTGTTCTCGGACGAGGATATTGCTATACCTCAGTTTACAGATGAATTGAAGGATTTGTTGCTGCAAAAAGCATCAAATGATTTTGATTGGAGTGAGATAAGTCCGACAATATTTGGTGCGATTTTTGAAAGTACATTAAATCCTGAAACAAGAAGATCAGGAGGAATGCACTATACTTCAATTGAAAATATTCATAAGGTTATTGATCCATTGTTTTTGGATACATTAAAAGAAGAATTTGAAGAATGCAAGAATAAATCCAATGTTGGTGGAGCAAGAACAAAGGCTTTACAAAAGTTGCAGGATAAAATTGCTTCGTTACGATTTTTAGATCCTGCAGCAGGCTCTGGAAATTTTTTGACGGAAAGTTACACTTCTCTTAGAAAGTTGGAGAATCAAATACTTAAGGAATTAAAACAGGATGTATCATCGGGACAGATGGTTCTTGATTTTATGGATGTAACAGATATGCTTGATATAAAGGTTTCAATTCAGCAATTTTATGGTATAGAGATAAATGATTTTGCGGTTACTGTTGCAAAGACGGCTCTTTGGATAGCAGAAGCACAGATGATGAAAGAAACCTTATCTTTTGCCGATATTAATGCTCAATTTTTGCCTTTAAAGTCATATGTTAATATAACAGAAGGTAATGCGCTTAGAATTGATTGGAATGACGTGATTTCTTCAAGTGAATGCAATTTTGTAATGGGGAATCCTCCGTTTGTTGGGGCTAGATTAATGTCTAAAATACAAAAGGAGGATTTGTTAAAGGTTTTTGGAAAAAAATGGAAAAACGCTGGTAATTTAGATTATGTTTCATGTTGGTATAAAAAGGCATCTGATTATATGGAAAATACAAAGATAAAATCAGCCCTTGTATCTACCAATTCTATTACACAAGGAGAATCGGTATCAATATTATGGCGTGATTTATTTAAAAAGGGAATTAAAATTAATTTTGCATATAGAACATTTAGGTGGGATAGCGAAGCTAATATTAAAGCACATGTTCATTGTGTAATTATTGGATTTAGTTTCGTTGAATCTATAAGAAGATTGTTTGAAAACGATAATTTTATAATAGCAAATAATATTAATGCTTATTTGATAGATGCACCAAATGTTTTTATATCAAATATAAAAATGCCAATATGTGATGTGCCACAGATAGTTTTTGGCAATATGCCAAATGATGGTGGTTATCTAAGCGATTTTGATGATGAAACTAAAAATGATATTGTGGAAAAATATCCAGAATCTGAAAGATTCTTTAAAAGATTTGTTGGCGCAACTGAATTTTTACACAATAAGGTTAGGTGGTGCCTTTGGTTGAAAGGTATTTCTCCAAAAGAATATTCTTACATAAAACCTATAAAAGAAGCTATAGAGTCTGTTAAGAAAATGAGAGAGAAAAGCCAAAGGGAAGCAACAAGAAAATTAGCTGCCGCTCCAATGTTGTTTGGAGAAATACGACAACCTGATGGAAATTATTTGATTGTTCCTAGACATTCTTCTGAAAAGAGAATTTATATTCCGATAGGTTATGAAACTCCAGATGTGATATGTGGAGATGCAAATTTAATGATTCCTAATATAGGTTTATATGAATTTGGAATAATGACTTCAAATGTACATATGGCGTGGATGAGTGCGGTATGTGGAAGATTAGAAATGCGATATAGGTATTCTGCAGGAATAGTGTATAATAATTTCCCTTGGCCTAATCCTACTGAGGCTCAAAGACAAAAGATAGAAGAATCAGCAAAAAGAATATTAGATGTAAGAGCTCTTTACCCAGAGAGTAGTCTTGCTGATTTATATGATCCTGTGTTTATGCCTCCAGAGCTTAATAAGGCTCATACTATTAATGATAGAGCTGTTATGCAAGCATATAACTTTTCAATTAGAGATATGTCAAAATCAGATTGTATTGCGGAATTAATGAAACTATTTCAAGAATATATTAGATGAATTTTTATAACAATTAGCAAATATTTGGTAAGAGTGTTTTTATATATAAGATTTGTAATTGTATATTGTTTGTCTATATTGCAAGGTGTAAATTGTTATTTATATTATTAGTTAAATAAATAAGGATGTGATTATTATTAATAAAAGTGAGATTATATTAGCTGTAAAAAACTATATAAAGGATGAAAAAGCTAAATATGCTATATTAATAAATGGACCATGGGGATGCGGTAAAACTTTCTTATATGAAAAGTATCTAATTGGAGAAATAAATAAGATTAGTAATCCCAATAATAAAAAAAGAAGAAAAAATATCTATATATCTTTGTATGGAATTAGTTCTATTGAAACATTATCAAAACAAGTAATGGCTGATTATTTGTTTTATTCGAAGAATAATAAGGGTAAAGAAGTAGTAAAAAAGACAGCAGGTCTTTTAGGAATTTTAAGCAATGTTTTTTCTCTTTCAATCGGTCCGGTTAAAGCAGATTTAAGTAAGGCTTTTAGTAAAGTAACGAATTTGACTAAAATAAAAAATTTAGTTGTTTGTTTTGACGATTTGGAAAGATGTACAATTCCAATTAATGAATTATTTGGGTTTGTTAATAATTTAATTGAACATTGTGACTGTAAAGTTATTATATTAGCTGATGAAAAAAATATTGGTAAAATATTTGTAAACACTAATGTTGAACAAAAATATCAAACTATATTAACTGGAGAAAGAAAAGTTATATTAGATAATAAAGAAGGTTTAAAAAAAGAGAATATAAATGAAAATAGCGATATTACTATTGATGAATTAAAAGAAATAACAGAACATCTTTATTCTGAAAATTATATTTATAAGGATATAAAAGAAAAAATTGTTGGAAAGACCTATAATTATTGTGAAAGTAATGAAGAAATTATTAATGATTTATTGATTGGAAATGATAGATATAAGGGGTATGTTGAAAATGAAATATATAATAATTTTTTAATCAAGCAAATAGAGAATATTATATCGGGTTTTAATGAAGTAAATAATAGAAATATTAGAAATATCATTGTATGGATAGATATATTCAAAAATATATTTCTAGCATGTGATAACAATTTGAAGAATAACGATTTTTTTAATGATATAATTGAAGAATTTATAAGATATAGTATATGGGTTGTTGTTTCGTATCGCAATAATTTAAAAATAATATCAAGTGCATATTATGGTGATTATGATTATGTGCATTTGGAAAAAAAAGAATATATACATATAATTAAATTCTCGTACATAGATAATTATGTAAAAACTGGTTTCCTTAAAGAAAAAGATTTAATAGATGCAGCAAAGAGCATTGAAATGCGTAAAGAACGAGAAAGATTATATGAAAATGAAATAGTCCAATCAACAGGTTTAGCTTATAAGGAGTTGGTTGATTGGAGATATATGGAGGATGAAGATATAAAATATCATGTTAATAATATGTTGGAGGAATTAAAGAATAATAAATATTCATATAGAGATTATTCGAAAATAATAGATTTGTTGCTTTTTTTCTCAAAAAATAAATTATATAGTGGAGATATTATAGAGGTTCAACAAATAATGATAAATTTGATTATGAATGATGATAAAATACAATATGAAAATGATATTCCTATTTCTTTTAGCAATGAAGACGATAAGAATGACTTTGAAAAAATATATGCTCCGATTGCACAAAATAGAAAATTAAGAAATTCATTGATTGAAAAAGCAGAAATAGATGAAGAAAATATATATTGTAATGCTGACAATTTTTATAAACATTGTAGAAATAGAACGGAATATTATTGTGGAAAGCGGTCGTTTATGTCATATATTGATATAAATAAAATAATTGAGTTAATTAATATAAGCAACTTAAAAGATGTATATACTATAGCGGACTCGTTTTCTGTGATATATTATATGGGAAATGTTAAGGATTTTTATTTGCGAGATTTAGAATTATTAAAACTTTTAAAAGAAGATTTAAGTAATCGCGATATGATTAAGTATGAAGGAGTAACGAGGGAGATTGCAATCAATTTTTTAAAAGGAGAAATAGAAAAATATATAAGTAAATTGAGTGATGAAAAATCTGATATTATTAACGTTGATTGAAATTAAATGATTGTAATAATATAAAGAATTAAATTCAATGGAAATCAGATTTTAAATTGTTCTCAAAATTAAAAGGGTTTGAAGAGATAGAATTAAGTCATAGTGAAAGTCCATATTGATAACTAATATTTATTACATAGGAGATTAATATTTTAATGAACAATTCAAAAACCGAAATAATCAAATCCATAATGGACATAGAATACACACCGATAGTATTTGAAGAAGAAACGGCATTAAAGGACTATACCCGTTACTCATTTGACGGTGTTGCTTCTTTGGGTTCTGTTTTTGCACAGATACCATAGGCATTTCGAACTGCTACATCTACTGTCAATGGTGGGCAGCAACTTTATGCTTTAAATATGCGTGGTTATACAGGAACAGTTGCTTCCTTGGATGGAAATGGAATAGACATGCTTACCGGAGTATTTAAAAATGGTAAGTTGCAGGGAAATGCTGTATATAATCCGGTCAATACTACTGTTCAAACAACTATGGCTGTTAATCCGGCACTTATATGTATGGGTGTTGCTCTCATGGGTATCGAAAAGAAACTTGATAAGATTCAGCAGACACAGCAGCAGATTCTCGGCTTTCTTGAACAAAAAAATGAGTCTGAATTAAAAGGTAATTTGAACTTTTTGTCAGATGTATTGAATAATTATAAATTTAATTATGATAATGAGCGTTACAAGAATAATATGCACATCAAAGTTCTTGATATAAGGCAGACATCAGAACAAAACATTATATTTTATAAAAAACAGATAGGCGAAATTATTAATAAGAAGTCATTAATACATATTAATCAGCAGACGGACAGGCTTGTTTCGGATGTACAATCAAAGCTTAATTATTACAAGCTTGCATTATATCAGTTTGCATTTTCAGCATTTATGGAGGTAATGCTGCTTGAAAATTTTGAGAGTAATTACCTGACCGGTGTTTCCAAAACAATTGAAAAATACAGTATACAATATAAGGAATTATATACCGAATGTTATAATCAGATAGAAAACTCTGCCAAGACATCAGTTGGTTCGTACCTTATGAAGGGTGCATCAAAGGCAAGTAAATTGGCAGGCAAAACCATTGCCAGGATTCCTGTAATCAGTAAGTCGCAGCTTGATGAAAATTTAATAGCTAAAAGTGACGAAATATTGGATAAAAATACAAGAAAGACGCAGAAGACCATGATTTTATTTTCAGAGAACAGAACTGATGATGTGAAAGTATTTATTGATAATATTGACAGAGTAAATATGCTTTATAATAATCCTATGGATGTGTTGTTTGATAAGGATGCATTGTATATAAAGCAAAATAGCCTATGAAAGGAACAGTCATTATGGGTAAAGAAATAAAAGTAAGAAATAGCACAATAGATTTCCTTGTGTTCACCAGAGATTCTGGAGAAGATGGAATAGAAGTACGTATACAGAATCAGGATGTATGGTTGACTCAAAAGGCAATCGGTCAGTTATTTGATATAGATAGAAGTGTTGTCACAAAACATCTAAATAATATATTTAAAGACGGTGAATTGGATGAAAATTCAGTTTGTGCAAAATTTGCACAAACTGCGGATGATGGGAAAACTTATAATTATAAGTTTTATTATTCTCAAAATAAATATATTGACGAATTTTATCAAAACTGCTAAACTTATGCTATAAATATAATATTTGTATTTATAGCATTTCTTTATTTTACTTCCCGATAAAATAATATATTAGAAAAAATTGATTTATTTGAATTACACTATGTTAATGTCTTAATTCAATACTGACAATCTAAAAAACGACCTTATAGGTAAATAAATATATTGACATTTATTCCTAAAGAGACTATTATTAGTTTACCTCTAAGGTAAATAAAATGAGGTGATAATTTGGAAATTACATATGCAAATAAGAAAATGGAAAAAGTTTGTACAGATGCTAAGATAGCCGATAGAACATATGGTAAAAATATGTCTTATAAAATTTTTCAGTGTATAGGACAAATAATAGCTGCTGATACTGTAGAGTTTCTGATTGAACATCATATTAGTCGATGTCATCCTTTATCACAGAACAGAAAAGGTCAATACGCCATGGACTTAGAACAACCATATAGGTTGGTGTTTGAAAAGAAAGGAAAAGATATTCAGATAGTGAATATTTTAGAGATAACTAATTATCATTAGTATATAGCATGAAAGGGAGGAAATGTTATGGTAAGGAGTAAAAGTTTCATTGCAGTACCACCCGGAGCAACAATTAAAGACCAGTTGGCAGACAGAGGCATGAGCCAGAAGGAATTTGCGGCAAGAATGAATATGTCGACAAAGCATATAAGCAAGCTTGTCAATGGTGAAGTTCAGCTTACACCTGATGTTTCCATAAGATTGGAAACGGTATTGGGTATTTCGGCAAAGTTCTGGAATAATCTTGAGGCTTTGTACAGAGAGGATTTGGCGAGAGTTGAGGCTGAGAATTCCATGGATGAGGATATTGAGATAGCCAGACAATTTCCGTACAGCGAGATGGCGGCGTATGGTTGGATACCAAAGACAAGAGAGGCAAAAGAAAAAGTCCTTTATCTAAGAAAATATTTCGAGATCGTTCAGCTATCATTGCTTGGAAATGAACAGATAACAAAGATAGCGTGTAGAAGATTGGCGATAACAAATAAAAGCGATTTGGCACTTATGGCTTGGTCACAGGAGGCTAAGATTATGGCGAGGGACATTAAGGTTGAACCGATTAATGTTAAAGGTTTAACAAAGTCTTTGAAGGAATTCAGAAGTATGACCAACATGAAAGCGAACGTCTTTTGTCCAAAGCTAAAACGAGTTCTTGCGGATAATGGGATTGCATTGGTATTTTTGCCGCATCTCAAGGGCTCATTTTTACAGGGTGCAACATTTATGGATGGTAATAAAATAGTTGTAGGACTTACAGCGAGAGGCAGGGACGCGGATAAGTTTTGGTTTAGCTTCTTTCACGAGATGGCGCATATTATATTGGGGCATATTAATAATACGGATGGAACCACTGAACAGGATGAGCATGATGCCGATACATGGGCGGGTGATATCCTGATTCCAAAAGATAGTTATGAAGAATTTTTAGCAAAAGGTGACTTTTCGGATTATTCTATTTGTGAATTTGCCGGTAGTCAGGGTATCGCACCGGGTATTGTAGTGGGAAGACTGCAAAATGATGAGATTATTGGGCATAATATGTACAATGTATTAAAGGAGCATTATGTTATAGCAGGGTAATGTATTGCAGATAAGGAGAAAAGCATGAATAAATATAGTGGTGTATTTGATTTTATGGATAAGGCAGCAGAATGGCATAATTATTTTATTGATTTAAATAATGAAAATATTAAAAATGAGATTAAGTGGTTAAATGATAATTATGAAAATATAATTATATTAAAGTCTTATTTTATGCGTTTTATTGATAGACGTAACTTTGCGTATTATATTGATATGGTAAATAAAATTAATTCATTATCACCGAAAGAAATTCAGGATGCGGCAGAAATAAGAGCAAACACTTTATATGCCCATATTAAGTACAATGAGCAGTCTAAAATAAATAATAAACCTTTAAAGATAATTGCTGAAGAATTAAAGAGAGAGAATAGATAATAATGCAGTTTAAGTAAGACATTTTAATGAATATAAATCAAAAAACGAAATAAAAAATATCGAATTTAAAATTATAATTGTTTTTCCCGTTCCTTATGCTACTATATCATTATTTAATCATAAACATTTGGAGGTTGATTATGAGAGATTTTATGTATTTATGGACAAAATGGTTCAGGTAAAACAGCAATAGTTGATGCGCTTTATTTTTTGCAGCATATTATGATTGGTATGGAATTGGATTCTGATATTATTGATTATATTGATACCGATTCTGATAATGCCGGAATTAATGCGGAGTTTAAAATTTACGGGGATGAAGTTCTGTATGAAGTTGGGTATACTATAGCCTTCTCTAAAGTGGAAAATGGTGCTGTTATAGAAAGAGAGTTTTTGAATTGTTCGGTTAATCGGGATGGAAACAGAACAAATAAGAATATTTTTATGGATTATAAAAGGTCTGAACCTGATGTTATTTTTAAACCTCAAAAGAGACTTGATGAATTAATTGGTAGGGATAGGGAGAAGAGAACTGATTTGATTGTAGCCAGAAAGATGGCGGAAAAGAGTAATTGTTCTTATATTTTTGGTGAAAACAGCAGAGAGGTTTTTAACAGCGAGACATCAGATGAATTTAGTAACTATACTATGGTGATAAATGCATTATTTAATTATGCACTTAAGGATTTATTTGTGATTAAAAGCTCACATTCAGGTATGATTTCAGCAAATTTTCTTCTTCCTATGGCTTTTCGTGTTGAAAAGGAAAAAATGGGAATGAAGGGTGATTTTGTTATTCCTCTAACGGCGCCGGCAGTACTTGATGCCGAGCGTAAAAATCTTCTAATTGAAATTGTAGATCAAATAAATACAGTTTTGTATACGATTATCCCCAAAATGAAAATTGAAATCAAGGATTATGGAAAGCAGGCTATGGATTCCGGCAAAGACGGCTGGAAAGTTGAGCTTATGTCGGTGCGTAAAGATAAGAAACCGATTCCTATCCGTATGGAATCGGATGGGATAATAAAGATTATTTCTATACTTAATGCTCTTATTCATGCATTTGGAAATCCGTCCATATGTCTGGTTATTGATGAGCTTGATTCGGGTGTTTTCGAGTATATGTTGGGTGAGCTTTTAGATATATTCAAGAAAAGTGCAAAGGGACAGTTGATTTTTACATCACATAATCTTCGTGCGTTGGAGATGCTGGATAAAGAGAGCATTATGTTTTCTACTGTCAATCCAAGCAACAGATATATTCATATGAAGAATGTAAAGGAAACCAATAATCTTAGAAGTATGTATATTAGAAGCATTACTTTAGGTGGACAGGATGAATTGATTTATGAAGAAACAGACAGCTTGAAAATTGCGAGAGCATTTAGAAAAGCGGGAAGGAGCCTGCAACATGAATGAGAAGAAAGTGGTTGCGGTTAAACCATATTACTCCTTCAAAAAAATGTAAATATTAACGCAAACTCCTTCAAAAAAATGTATTTAATTGATTGATAACGTTCAAAAAAGTGTGTATAATATTCTTGGAGGTGAGCGAAACTATGGAAAGAAGTATCATGAAATCCCTTGAAGTATGGAAAAACAAGAAAAACAGGAAACCATTGATTTTACAGGGAGCAAGACAGGTTGGAAAAACTTGGGTAATGAAGGAATTCGGAGATAGATATTATAAATCTGTGGCATATGTTAATCTTGATGCAAATGTTTCCATAAAGAATTCTATTGAAATTGATTATGATGTTGCAAGAATAATAGAAGATATAGAAATTGAAACAAAAACAAAGATTATTCCTGAGGAAACATTAATTATTCTTGATGAAATTCAGGAAGTTCCGAAAGCTATTACAACACTTAAATATTTTTGTGAAAATGCTCAGCAATACCATATTATTGTTGCCGGTTCATTTCTTGGAGTTGCGATAAATAAAGGCACATCTTATCCGGTGGGAAAAGTCAATATTTTAAAACTTTATCCTATGTCGTTTGTTGAATTTTTATGTGCAAATGGGGAAGAACAGCTTGCTCAATATGCAAAGAATTATGAAAGTGATAAGAACATTACCTTTAAAGAAAAATATATTAGGTATTTGAAAAGTTATTATTTTGTAGGGGGAATGCCTGAGGCAGTTAAATCCTTTGTTGAAAATAAGGACTATGGTGAGGTAAGAGCCATACAAAACGAAATCCTGACACTTTATGAAAATGATTTTAGTAAACATATCGCCAATAGGTCTGAGCTTGAACGCACAAGAATGGTGTGGAACTCTATTCCGGTTCAGCTTGCAAAGGAAAACAAAAAGTTTTTCTTTGGACAGATAAAAAAGGGTGCGCGATCTGCAGAATATGAAATTTCAATACAGTGGCTTATTGATTGTGGACTTCTTTACAAAGTTTATTGTGTAAATAAGCCGGGTATGCCGTTAAAATCATATCGTGAGCTTAATGCTTATAAGCTCTTTACATTAGATGTAGGGCTTCTGGGAGCTATGTCGGAACTTGATGTTAAGAGTTTGTTGGAAGGTAATCGTGTCTTTGTAGAATTTAAAGGCGCTATGTCGGAGCAGTATGTTCTTCAGCAGCTTTTGACAACTGAATATACGCCGTATTATTATTCAAATGAGCAGTCAAGAAATGAGATTGATTTCTTAATTCAGGTGAATTCAGATATAGTACCGATTGAGGTAAAAGCGGAAGAAAATGTATACTCGAAAAGCTTGCGTGCTTTTATGGATAAATTCAAATCGGAATATGCAATTCGATTTTCTATGAATAATTATATAAAACAGAATAAGATTATTAATATTCCGTTATGGAATGTGAGCGGAATTGATAAAACTTCTATGTAAAAAACTTTACATAGAAGTTTTTCCTTTAACCCATACAAACCCCTTAGCAGTTCTTACATCAGCATCCTTAAAATGATTACCCTGATTCCATTCAAGAGTTACGTTTACACCTTGTTCGTTTAGCCATGCATAAGCCTCACGTATGCAATCCCCAACAGTTGCCATGGTAGGATTTTTTGCCTTTTCTTCTTTATCACCGAGGCTCAGATATACTTTTTTGACCTTAATATCGTTATCTTTCATATAGTCCACAAATCCCGGAAACCAGACAGAAGGTGATGCGGCTACAGCCCCTGCAAATACATCGGTTTGATAGGCTGCCCACAGGGCAAATAATCCTGCGAGAGAATATCCGCCGATGTAGTAGGTTTTGGTTTTATCTTCTGTAAGCTTTAGGACTTCTTCAAACATCCGGCAAGCTTCACCGCCAAAATTATCATTTCCAAATACCGCCGGTGCTGCCCATGGAGACAGGTCGTTATTCCAGTTATCAACTTTTACGGCGATAAGTTTAAAATCAGCATTTGATGAGGCTTTTATCAAAGATACTTCATTTTCAATATATGCCATGTCGTGGTCGTCAACCGGTTGAATCAGGATTGTATCTGCATTTGGATTTCCGTATTCGAATATATTCATTGTGTCACCTATTATTATTCCTCATAAATATTGTACTATATCATACTTCATATTTTTTATAGTTTATCATACTTCTTAAACATTATACTTTAAATTATATTTACAAGTGTTTGGATGTCAATTAAAATATTAGACAATATAAGTTTTAAAAGGGGCACGCATTTTTTAGTGATTAATTAACGAGGTAACAACCATGTCTTTTAAGATAATAAGAAACAATATTATAAATGTATCAGCAGACGCAATAGTAAACACTGCCAATCCTGAACCTACTTATGCTAGTGGTGTTGATTCTGCGATTTATAAGGCAGCAGGCGCAAAGAAGCTTTTGAAAGAAAGGAAAAAGATAGGCCGTATTGATGTTGGAAATGCAGAGGCTACACCGGCATTTAAGCTTTCCGCAAAGTACATAATCCACACTGTAGGTCCTGTGTGGCAGGGAGGAAGCGCGGGCGAGCGTGAGGCAGTAAGAAGCTGCTATGAGAATAGTCTTAAACTGGCTAAAGAGCTTGGCTGTGAGAGCATCGCATTTCCACTTATTGCTACAGGTGTATATGGTTTTCCGAAGGCGGAAGCGCTTCAGATAGCCATCTCGGTTTTCAGTGAATTTCTTGTGGACTCTGATATGGAGATTACTCTTGTGGTATTTGATGAAAAGTCCTTTGTTTTGTCGGATAAGATTTTTTCAGGTGTTGAGGAGTTCATAGATAATAATTATGTAACTAAAAAGGTTTATGAAGAATATGAAACTGAAGATGAAACGAGGATTTTACTTGATGATGACAGACGTGGAGTGGGACCGCGACTTATGGCTGCAAGGTCTTCGGCATCTATGCCTGAAAGCATATCAGAAAGAAGATTTCAGGCTGCCGAGATGGTTCCACAAGCTTCTTTAGGGCGTAAACCCTTTCTGAAAAATAAAAAGATTGCAGATTCTTTTGAGGAAGATAAAGAAACCGGACCACAAATTGAATGTGAACAAAGTGAGGAGATAGCCAAACATATTGGTAATAATGGCATTCACATCTCTCTTGACGACAAGGTGGCGCATATCAAGGACACCTGGCAGGAGAATCTGCTTCATTTGATTGATATAAAGGGCTATACGGACACGGAAGTTTACAAGCGTGCCAATGTTGACAGGAAGCTTTTTTCCAAGATTAGAAGCAATGTTAATTATCAGCCGAAGAAGATTACCGCTATGGCATTTGCGCTTGCCTTAAGGCTTAACCTCGATGAGACAAAGGATTTCCTAAGCCGTGCAGGATATGCTCTTTCGCCGAGCAGTATGTTTGACTTGATTGTGGAGTACTTTATTGAGAATGAGGTCTACGACATTTACACCATTAACCTTGCATTATTTAAGCATGAGCAGCAGCTTCTCGGAGAGTAAAAGTCGCCTGCGAAGCGACCATTTTAATTTTCCAATTCGTTATACTTATCTCGTAACTTGAAGTTAGCACTGAATGACAAGGCACATGCCCATGACACTGATAAGTGCGACAAGGTTCACACCTTGTGACACATTTAAGGAGGTAAGTATTATGAAGAAAGGTTTAACAGAGGTTGTATTTATTTTAGACAGAAGCGGTTCGATGAGCGGACTTGAGGCAGATACTATAGGCGGTTACAATTCCATGCTGGAAAAGCAAAAGACCGGCGAAGGCGAGGTTATCATTTCCACGGTTTTATTTGATGACAAGATTGAGGTTATACACGACAGAAAACCGATAACAGAGGTGAAGCCTATCTCCGGCGAAGAGTATTATGTAAGAGGCTGTACGGCACTACTTGATGCAATTGGAGGAGCGATTCACCATATCGGACATACCCATAAGGAGGCTGATACAAATGATGTTCCAGAGAAGACTTTATTTATCATAACCACTGACGGTATGGAAAATGCCAGCAAAAAATACACCTATGACAAGATTAAGAAGATGGTGGAAAAAAAGAAGAAAAAGCTCGGTTGGGAGTTTATCTTTATGGGTGCTAATATTGATGCTATTTCGGTCGCAAGTCAATTTGGAATTGCAAAAAATCGTGCAGTAAGATATGAAAGTGATTCTGTGGGAACCAGACTTAATTATAATGTTATGTCCAATCTAATATCAAGTGCACGTATGTGCCAAAGTTCTGCCAAGATGACACAGGCATTTAATGATGAAGATTTTCTTGAAGATATAGAAAATGATTATGAAAAAAGGCATAAATAAATATTGACATAGGGGATATATCCCTTTATAATATAAATAGAATTATAAGGGGAGGGCGTAACAAATATGCCGACAATTTCTAATTTTTATGGTATTATAATTATAATGTATTTAAGAAATAAAGAACATAATCCCCCACATATTCACGCAATTACTCAAGATTATGCTGCTCCTTTTCTTATTGAAACAGGAGATATTATGGAAGGGGAATTTCCTCGAAAAGCAAAAATGTTGGTCAAGGAATTTGTTTTAAAATATAAGAATGAATTAAAGGAGATGTGGGAAACAGAAAACTATAGAAAACTCCCACCATTAGATTAATATGTTTCATAAAGCGTTAGAATTAGAATTCAAAGATGGAACCGAGCTTGAACTTACTTTTCAAGATGGAAAGGTAAAACAATATGATATGGCTGTGCTCTTTACTAAGTACCCGCAACTGCATGCCCTTGAAAACAGAGACTTGTTTTTATCCGGTCAACTAATGGGCTCGTATGGTATAAGATGGAATGATGATTTGGACATTGATGTTGAGACCATATATGAAGAAGGGCGTACTGTACGCCTTGTTAAGCTTGCGATAGCATTTATGGTTGGTGAGGAGGTAATGCATGCAAGAACCAAGAGGGGATTGACACAGAAACAGTTATCTGAAGCTACAGGCATTGATCAGTCAGATTTATCCAAGATAGAAAGAGGTATGGCAAATGTATCTGTAAGTACACTCAACAGAATTGCTCTGGCATTGGGGTGTAGGTTGAATATTAATTTTTCTTATGAAGATGATTAAATAGATTATAAAAAACAAGATATCCACACCATGGGTTATAGCTTTTAGCTATAACCCATAATATTTTTTAGGAATTATACATAATCAAAAGCTCGTGCTATATTAATCCATAGAAAAACACTATGAATTAAGGAGAGTGATAGTAATGGGAGATATTAAGCTGATTAGTCCGTTTGATGAGATTGACAATAACACTTATCTTGAGACAGCAGAAGCGGTTG
>JAFUEG010000339.1 GCA_017464045.1 Lachnospiraceae bacterium | reverse complement strand
TCAATAAGACTGCATCAGTTATTGTTTTAAGATTTGACATATCATATGAGGGAAGGTAAAATAAGGCAAACAAATCAAAATCGTTATATTACGAGTCTCTTCTTTTTATGCTCTCTCAACTGATAACAGATTTACTCCATCATACTATATTTTTTATTGATATTTAACTTAAAATATGGTAAATTAACTATAGTGATTTTTTTGCTAAATTACTATATTTTTTGACATTTTAAAGCATTTAATTCCGGGGGTTTATTTATGGACAAGAACAAGAAAAGGCTCAATATAGGTTTTTTTACCTGTCATCTTGATAATGATTATGCGTATGAGGTTTGCAAGGGAGTTGACTGTGCTGCCAAGGAGCTTGATGTCAATCTGGTTGTATTTCCGGGTATGTACATGAACGCATCCTACAACGACCCTAAAAACGCACGATTTGACTATCAATATAATTCTATTTTTTACTATGCATCCAAGCATACTCTTGATGCTCTTATCGTATCTATCGGTTCAATCGGAAGCTTTCTTTCCGAAAATGATATGATTGCTTTCTTAAGTAAATTTGATATTCCGATTCTTACAATCGAGATAGAAGTTCCGGGTTATCCGTTTTTATATACGGAAAGCAAGACAGGTATGCGTCAGGCTGTAGAGCATCTTGTAAAGGAGCATGGCAAGACAAAGATAGGCTTTGTCAGCGGCAGAAAGGAAAATGCCGATGCCAGAGAAAGACTTAATACCTACATGGAGGTACTTAAGGAAAATAATATCGAGGTCGAAGAAAAAAGAATTGTATATGGTAACTTCTCAGAATTCACAGAGGAAATAGTCGGCGATCTGCTTGACAGAAATCCTGACCTTGAGGCAATTGTATTTGCAAATGATCAGATGGCTATAGGCGGATATACTGCCATAAAGGCACATGGTCTTGAAATCGGCAAGGATATACTTGTAACCGGCTATGATGATTCACCTGTTTCGATAGTATTGGACCCACCTCTTACCACTGTCCACAACAGTGTAATAACCATGGGATACCAGTCGGTATTTGAAGCAGTTAACCTTATTAACACAGGAAAAACCAATGTAAGCATTTTAAATTCCGAGCTTATTGTACGTTCATCCTGTGGCTGCGGTGATTACAACTTCAAAAACCTTTTGGAAAAGCAAAGCAGTTTTTCTGATTCGGTAGAAAAAGCAGTGGAAAATATAGATGAGTATCTGTTCCATGATTACAAGAAGACATTTTATTATAAAAAGCTTATAGATACGGTTAATCCATTTTTCCAATCCATAATTAAACCTATTATAGTTGATCAGACCTATGAATTTGACAGTGAAGCTATTGTTCGTGAAGCCGTAAAGCTATTGGATTCTCCTGTTATAAACAGTCACTTTAATGTCGATAAAACTATCCATGCAATATGCCAGCTTAAGGAGCTTCTTGTTGCTATGGTTGATAAAGATATGGAAAAAACTTCTATCCTGTCTCAATTATTTAACGAAGTTCTTGAAGCACTTTTACTTCATACCTCAGGCACACTTTATAACACAGTCAGAAAACACAAATCAAATGTATGGTCCTCCATGTACATCACAAGAGATACTCTTACCTACAGTGATGATGAAGAGGCATGCTTTAAGCTCATGATGGATAAGCTTGTTGATTCTGATTATATAAGCTCATACATTTATATTTACGATGAACCTGTTATGCTGCTTCCTGATGGTTCATGGAAGGTTCCTAAGAATCTCTATCTTCAGGTATGCAATGATAAAGGTAAAACCACTTATCTTTCCGGAGACAGCAGACTTATCTCTTCCGATGAAGTGTTCTTTAACCACTACACCTCCTATGACCGAAGAAGAACCATGGTTATATCACCTTTGTTTACCAACAATATCCAATACGGTTTATTTGTAGGGGAAATTGATATCAGCCATTTCGATAACATATATCCTACTACTCTTCAGTTATCGACCTCACTTAACTTCATTTCACTTATGAAGCAGCAGCTTGCTATCCAGAAGAAGCTTGCAATCTCTGCAACCGAGCTTAATGCAAAGAACAGACTTTTAAATGAGCTCTCTATAACCGACCAGTTAACAGGCATCAATAACCGTCGTGGATTCCTTGACAGCGTTCAGTCCTACGTTAACTCATCCTACAACGAGGGCAAGCGTGCAATGATTGTTTTTGCCGATATGGATAACCTCAAGCAAGTAAATGATATCTACGGTCACAAAAATGGCGACTTTGCCATAAAGAGCATTGCCAACATTCTTAAAAAGAGCTTTGACGATGATGACATCATCGGACGTATAGGCGGGGATGAATTTGTAGCCTTCGCATTTTTAGACGATGCGGAACGCCCACAGGTCATAAGGAACTCCATCTCCACCTTATCCAAGGAACTCAACGACACCTGTGGCAAGCCATACTACATTGACATAAGCCTTGGTGTTTACACCTTCACATGTACGCCATCAATCAGTATCGAGGAAATCCTCTACAACGCGGATGAGGCCCTCTACGAAAACAAGAAAAACAAGCGCAAGAGCGTCATCAAAGAACAGCAATAAACTCCACTTCCTCACCGGGTGACAGGCATAAAAGCTCCTGACAGCAGGAAATGTAATTTAGTTTATTATATGACAGAAACGAAAATCAGGTGGTTGTTACAACTAACCAGCAATTTGTGAAATCAGAGCACTCGTACTTTCTTTGATTTTGCACAAAACCAATAAACTCGCTTTGCTCAAACATATTGGTTTTATACGTGCAAAATCAATTCAAGTACTCGTTGCTGATTTAACACAAATCGGGTCAAATTGTTGTAACAACCACCTGATTTTCGATTTTCTGTCATAATAAAGTTTTTGGAAACATTCCCTTCTGTCAGGAACTTTCATACCTGTAGCTTAAAACTGCGCAATCATGCGCAGTTTCAAGCTTTGGGTGTCTTGATACAACTTTTATATGATTTCACACCATAATAATTATAAAAAGGGAAATATATGAAAAGACTGATGCAACAACAGTTATCCCGATTTGTGTGAAATCAAAAGCGAAAAGCCGTATAGATTCGCTCAGAAACCGAAGTGTCTGAGCGAAGCGAGTTCTTCGGTTTCGTGCGAAGATAAAGGATTTGAGCTTATTGATTTAACAAATCGATGGATAGTTGTGTATCAGTCTTATTCATATATTTTCCGTTAGTAAACCTATAGTGGTGTGAAATCAATATTAAGTTGTATCAAGACACCCAACACCCTGTGAGGAAGCGGAGTTTATTCCTTGCTTACTATGATGCCGCCGGTTTTGTAGATGCTTTCGGCGGGTACTACGCCACGAACGCAGGATACAGGGTAGATATTTGAGTGAGGGCAGATTACTGTGCCCGGGTTAAGTACGGAGTTGCAGCCCACTTCTACGAAGTCGCCGAGCATGGCACCGAACTTCTTGAGGCCGGTTTCAAATTCCTCGGAATCATTTTTTACAACAACAAGGGTTTTGTCGCTCTTTACGTTTGAGGTTATTGAGCCGGCTCCCATATGGGATTTGTAGCCGAGGACTGAGTCGCCTACGTAATTATAGTGCGGCACCTGTACGTTATCGAATATAATTACATTTTTTAATTCGGTTGAGTTGCCTACAACACAGTTTTCTCCGACAAGTGCATTACCTCTTATAAAGGCGCACTGTCTGACTTCCGTTCCGGCACCGATAATAGCCGGGCCTGCTATATAAACCGTATCAAAAACTGTTGCGGTCTTGTGAATCCAGATATTATCACAACGCTTCTCATATTCATCAGGACACTCATTATCAATAGCCTCACCAAGAGCAAGAATAATATCCTTAATCTGTGTTAAAACCTCCCATGGATATGTAAGCTTTTCAAGCCACTCCTTTGCCTTAGTATGTTCAAGACTGTACATTTCCTTAATAGTTATACCTGCCATACTCAAATCTCCTTTTTTTCTATCATTTTATGAAAATCAATTAACCTTTTTCTTTTACCGATTTACTTTTCTTTGCAGCCTTGCTCTGTTTTTCATAATAAACCTTTGATTTATCAAAAATGTATGTAATCTTATACTGATTATCCAGTTTCTTAACAAGCTCGGTATTGTTTATGACAAAGCTGTTCATCTTATCTATATATACGTCCTTCGGAATTGTTCCGTCAGCTACACCTGTAAGACCCTTTTCCCAGCTTGCTGTCATCTCCGCCCTTAGAAGGTTATTAATGGAATAATATACAACATCATATATTATCTCTCCCAAAAATGTAGGTGTTACAATCTGTGTTTTCTTGTTGAGCTGAATATATTTGTTGGTTACAAGCTTTGTTATTATGCTGTCTCTGGTTGCACTGGTTCCTATACCTGATCCCTTTATCTGACTTCTAAGTTCTTCATCCTCTATAAGCTGTCCGGCATTTTCCATGGCAAGTATAAGAGTACCTGAGGAATATCGCTTTGGTGCCGAGGTCTCTCCCTCTTTTATATTAAGCTCTGATGCGGTAAGCTTATCTCCCTTTTTTAAGGTTTTAAGTTTTTCAAGCATTTCCTCTGAAAGCCTGTTTTCACTCTGCTCATCCGAATTTTTACCCGTATCACTTTCATCATTATCTTTATCGGTTCCCGAAGCTTTGTTATCATTTCCCATCTGGGAAGCCACAAGCTTAGGATTAGCTATAACCAGATATCCCGGTTTGGCAAGTCTTTTAAAGTTTGCAAAAAAGCTTTCAAGCTTATCACCGTTTTCTTTTGTCAGAGTAAGTGCTATTTTTTCATACTCTGCGGCAGGATAGAATATGCTTAAAAATCTTCTTGCTATTATGTCATAGACCTTCTTGGCAGTTTCGGATACCGAGTTTAATGCGCCGAAACCCTGACCGGTCGGAATAATCGCATAGTGGTCCGTAATCTGCTTGTCATTTACGTACTTTGACTTCGCAATTCCCTTGTATCCGCCTTGTGTTATAATATTATCAGCAAATGCAGAAAGTGCCGGATACTTTTTTAAACCGCTTATATTTTTATAAATTTCCTTTGATACTGCCGTAGATAACACTCTCGCATCGGTTCTTGGGTATGTTACAAGCTTTTTTTCGTAAAGTTCCTGAACTATATTAAGAGTATCCGTTGGGCTTATTTTAAATAATCTTGAGCAGTCATTTTGAAGCTCCGCAAGGTTATAGAGCATAGGCGGCTGTTTCTTTTCTATCTTTTTTTCCACCTTTGCAACATTTAAAACTATTCCGGAGTCTTCCGAAAGCTTGCTTATAAGTTCTTCGGCAGATTCTTTTTTCTTAAATCCGTTTTCCTTATATAAAAGCGGCGATTCGAAATATTCCGATTTATCCGTTGTCCTCCACTCTGCCTCAAAGCCGTCTAATTTTGCAAGCACACGGTAAAACGGTGTTGGTACAAACTCCCTTATCTCTCTTTCCCTTTTTACTATCATACCAAGCACACAGGTCATGACACGACCGACAGCAATAACACATTTGTCAAGATTAAGATATTTTTTTACAGTCGGACTGTACTTTAAAGTAAGTGCTCTCGAGAAGTTAATACCCATAAGATAATCCTCCTGCGCTCTTAAAAAAGCCGAATCACTCAGATTATCATATTCGGATAAATCCTTTGCTTCTTTAATTCCTCTAAGTATTTCTTCTTCTGTCTGCGAGTCAATCCAAACTCTTTTCTTAGGCTTATCCGGACTAACCCCTGCCATCATGTCTACAAGTCTGTATATATACTCTCCTTCTCGTCCCGAGTCGGTACAGACATATATACATCCTACATCATCTCTGTTAAGCAGTCTTTTTACCACATTATACTGGCGACTTGCGGCACCTATAATTTCATACTTATATTCAGACGGTACAAACGGGATGGTAGCCATGCTCCAACGCTTAAGATTCTCATCATAGGCATCAGGATAGCTCATGGTTACAAGATGTCCCACACACCATGTAACTATGGAATCCTCAGTTTCTATAAAACCATCCTTACCACCTGCACTGTCTGCACCCTTTACACCAAGAGCCTTTGCAAACTCTCTTGCAACACTCGGTTTTTCTGCTATATATAAACTCTTCAATATATTTCCCCCAATATCTCATCAGCTATTTCTTCAACTGATTTTCCATCTGTTTTGATAACTATATCTGCTGCATTTTTATAAAAATCTTCTCTTTTTGATAAAAGCGATTTTATTTTTTCAAGCTTATTTCCCTCTTTAAGGAGCGGGCGGCTTGTATCATTATTCAATCTTTCCAAAATAGAATCAGGAGATGCCATAAGATATACGGATACTCCTACTTCTTTAATCAACTTCGCATTATCATTAAAGCACGGCATACCGCCGCCTGTAGATAGTATAAAGCTTTCATCTGATAATGAAAGTTTTCTTAAGAAATCACTTTCCATATCTCTAAAGCTTTCTTCGCCTTCATCGTTAAAGATATCATTTATGCTTTTTTTCTCCTGCATTTCTATACAGGTATCCGAATCAAGAAGCTTTATCCCAAGTCTTTTTGAAAGTTCTTTACCGACAGAGGATTTGCCGCTTCCCATAAAGCCTACTAAAACAATTTTATCAGACAGCATTTTTATCTCCTATAGTGGTAACAAGCCGATATAAAGAAATCTATATCGGCTTGGATATTACCCATTATATTAATATATCAAAATACTATATTACTTCACATCTACTGTTCAAACAGGAACTCCTCATATGTAGGAAGAGGCCAATCCTTTTCTCCAACAAGCTTCTCAAGCTCATCAGCCGGCTCTCTTGCCTCATCCATATATGCTGCGACAACATCTCTGTAATAAGTTGCCCATTCCTTTGGTGTGCTGTTATGATTTACAGCATCGTCCACACGTCTCTTTAACTCAACGATAGCTACTCTGAATTTTGTAAGTCTCTCATCAAGTTCATTTACAAGAGCGACCTGGGCATTTGCGGATACGCCAATGCTCTTTAAATCCTTTATACCGGCAGCTGTCTTTGCCTCATAGTCCATAACGGCAGGTATTATCTGCTTATTAGCCATCTCTATCATGGTGAGGGCTTCAAGATTAATGGTCTTTGCATAACTGTCAAATAAAACATTTTCTCTTAACTTAAGTTCGCTTTCATTCATTATTCCAAAACGTCCGAAAGTCTTAACTGCCTTATCACTGGTAAGATAAGGGATAGCATCAACCGTAGTAGGTATATTTGGAAGACCTCTTCTTTCAGCCTCCTTAACCCACTCCTCTGAATATCCGTTTCCGTTGAAAATGATATCCTTATGCTCTCTTATCATATCAGCAACCATCTTCTTAGCTGCTGCCTCAAAATCGTCAGCTTTCTCAAGCTCATCGGCCATATCACAAAGAGTATTGGCAACTATAGTATTCATGGTTGTCATTGGAAGTCCTATTGACTGTGATGAACCAACCATTCTAAACTCAAAACGGTTACCTGTAAACGCAAACGGTGAGGTTCTGTTTCTGTCTGTTGCATCCATCTTAAACTGAGGAATAGCAGAACATCTAGGTTCATATACTCTTCCCTTGATAGCTTTTGTTACTTCACCATTTTCAATTATCTGATTAACTATATCATCCAGCTGGTCACCAAGATAAACCGATATTATTGCAGGAGGTGCTTCATCTCCTCCGAGTCTGTGGTCATTTCCCGGTGATGCAGCAGAGAGTCTTAGTAACTCTGCATTATTATGTACTGCAGCAAGTACTGCTGCAAGGAAAAGATGGAACTGAAGATTCTTCTCAGGATTTTTACCCGGTGAAACTAAGTTCTCTCCATCCGAAGTTGATAAAGACCAGTTATTATGCTTACCTGAACCATTAACTCCTCTGAAAGGCTTTTCATGTAAAAGACAAGCAAAGCCAGTTCTTGCTGCTACTCTCTTAAGTGTATCCATAACCAACTGATTCTGGTCACAGGCTATATTGGTGGTTTCAAATATTGGAGCAATCTCATGCTGTGCAGGAGCAGCCTCGTTGTGCTGTGTCTTTGCAGGTATTCCGTAAGCCCAAAGATCCTGGTTAAGTTCATTCATAAAGTGCGAAACCTTATCCTTTACGACACTGAAATACTGATCCTCCATCTCTTGTCCCTTAGGTCCCGGAGCACCGTATAGTGTACGTCCCGTAAGCTTTAAATCGAGTCTTCTTTCGTACAGGGATTTATCTATTAAGAAATACTCCTGTTCAACTCCTACGGATGCATTTATCCTGTCTATATCCTCTTTACCGAAAAGCTTTAAAATTCTTTTAGCCTGATTGCTTACTGCCTCCATGGAGCGAAGCAAAGGTGTCTTAAAGTCAAGAGATTCTCCTGTATATGATATGAATATCGTAGGTATACAAAGCACCTTACAACCGTTAGGAATATCCTTTACAAATGCTGGTGAGGTACAATCCCATACCGTATAACCTCTTGCCGAGCAGGTGTTTCTTACTCCTCCTGTCGGAAAGGATGAACCATCCGGCTCTGCCTTTATTAATTCCTTACCTGTGAATTCGGTTATAAATGTACCATCTCCAACGGGATCCATAAAAGAGTCATGCTTTTCTGCAGTAAGATTAGTAAGAGGCTGAAACCAATGTGTATAATGTGTAGCACCAAGTTCCTTTGCCCACTCTCTCATAGCTATGGCAACCGAATCCGCAATTTCTACATCAAGCGGGGCACCATAATCAAGTGTTTTCTTTAACTGTTTAAAAACCGCCTTTGGAAGCCTTTCTCTCATTATCGCCTCACTAAAAGCGCGTTTACCAAGCATTTCTACTGAAACATCCATATAATTTACCTTTCCTATGATTTTTTTCATATATATTTATTAATTAATAACACCTAACTAAAATATCAAATTTTATCCAAAAAGGCAAGCTATTTACTCACCAAACTACGGAAGATAGGAAACCCATTTCGAATTTACAAGCTTATCCGGCGGAGTAATCTTTATTCTCATTATATCTATTCCGCATCTTTTGCTTCTTTCATAATTATTTTTTTCATCTTCATCTCTTATGATGACAGCCCTGACTCCGTAGCCTCCTACCGCTTTTAATACTCTGTCATTAATCTCCTTATCATCACATACACATACCGTATCAAAACCTGCAGCAAGCTTTGCAGTGGATTCATCAAGTCCATCCTTTATATAAAAAACATCAATATCCTCATCCTTAGAAACTAAATCAAATAATAATTTATCTTTTGGTTTTGTATCATAAAATGCAATCTTCATATAACCAATACCTTCACTTATTCAAATATTTATGAATAGTATTTGTATCAGCTGTGTTTTTTATCCCTTACTTCCATATAATACATACCAAATTCTTTTGTGATAAATTTATTCTTTATCATAAGGTTAAGAGTTTCCTTAAATTCATTGTAACTTAAGTTTGAAGCTGCCATCTCTTCAAGTATTGATGAAATTCTGTCAGCGTATCCATTTGCATCCAGCACATTATCACGAACCATTATATTGGCCTTATATGCATCCTTAAAGTAAAGATTAACTCTCTTTGACTCAGTTACCTTGTCATCCACATCCATACCAAAGCCGAAGAAATTTATAAGCTGCTTTGCGGAATTATTGGTAAAATAAATACCCGGACCTATTCCGTAAAGATTTTTGTAATAATTTAAATCGCTGTCCACATTGCTCTGATTATAATCCGGCAGATATGGTCTGAATAATTCGGTAACCATACTCTTGGTATTAAAAGCCTCATAATCAGTGTTAATATTAACAGGCTGCTTTTTCAGATACTTTATCCTGCCGACCTTAAATGTCGAAAGCACAAGATGTCTTGGTTCCTGTTCTATAAGAAGCATATGAAAATCATTTCCGTCAACCCATATATATGCAGGAGTCTGGCTTATGTTAAAGGTTTCACATCTGTCAATTATGGCAAGCTTATGATCACGCTTAACCTTATATTTATGCAATGTTTTTCGGATTTTTTTAACCGTATACTGCTTAACTGTTTCAGCAGTTAAAGGTTCAGGCACAAATTTTTTAGAACGTGCATTACCAACCGAGTTGTCACTATCATTTGTATTATTAAAATCCTCCGAAGTATTACCTGATGTCTTTTCGGTTTCAGACATTTCCTCTCTTTTGGCAAGG
>JAFUEG010000016.1 GCA_017464045.1 Lachnospiraceae bacterium | reverse complement strand
TAGCTTATAAGCCTTACAAGAGGCGGGGAGGAATATTTCTACATAAGTGACGGTCATGGAGATGTCCGTATCATAACGGACGAAGACGGTCACGTAAAAACTAAATACAGATACAGCGGCTATGGTGAACTGATAGAAACCTCAGGAGATATCGAAAACAGCCGTATGTATGCAGGTGAATGTTATGATGAGGAAAGCGGATTATACTATCTAAGGGCAAGGTATATGAATCCATCAACAGGAACATTCACCGGTATGGACAGCTACGCAGGCAACATAAGCGACCCTGATACACTTCATAAGTACCTTTATGCAAACGGTAATCCTGTAAAGTATGTGGACCCGAGTGGAAATGAAGCACAATTAAGTACCCAAGTAGTTGTTGGGGCTATTATGAATGTACTTGATAATGGTCAAACTATATGTATTGGAGCCATTATGAATAGCATAATATTTGCCGGTGCAACAGCATTTTGTGATGGAAGTGATAATGATATTTATAATGCGTTTGTTGCAGGCTTTTGCATTGGTTTAGGATTGGGTGCTGTTGCGTACTTTGTTATGGCCATATCATTTGTAGCATATTTAGAAATATTTATGTATATTTCAGCAGGTGCTTATGCATTATCTTCATATGATGCAATAAATTATGCTATGAATGGCGAATATAAAAACGCAATTGTATCAGCTGCATTTGCATTTTGGTCACTTGATGGATTTGCGTCGTTATATAAATCTTTTGCTGATATTAATCTGATGAAAGGGATTAATATTACTGAAAAAGTTGAAAAAGCAAAAGCGGTTTTGGAAAGTAAAGATAAGGGTGGAAGTGGTACTGGTACTGTAAATCCTAAAGATGTTAGGTATATGCAAAGTTCAATAAAAAATCAAACTGGAGATTATACAGTATTGGATAATGCACAAGCACTAAAGGAAGGCACACTAAAACCAAGTGATTTACCAGAAATACGTATATGGAAAGATAACGATGGAAATTTATGGACATTAGACCATAGACGATTAGCAGCATTCAGAATTGCAGGCGTTGATGAAGTACCTTTTAGATGGGCTACAGATGAAGAAGTAGCAAGTCAAATGTGGAAGATGACAACCAAAACAGGCGGAGCTTCAATAAAACTAAAACTTGGAAATGGTAAATCAATAATAATAGATGATTAGGAGAGATTAGCCAAATGAATATTGAAACTATTAATAAAATAAAAAACAAAAATGATTTTTTGACTTTTATGAAAGAGCATGTTATTTCAGATGATAATCAAGTACAATTAAATGAGTATTTAGAATCTGTGATATCATGGGTAGAAGATATGGATGGCTTCTATAGTAATACAGGAATAAAACAACCTGATTCAATAGATTGGAGTTTTATAGCAACATTATTCTACGTTGGTAAAATATATGAGTAATGTTTATTTCCAAAATAAGATAGTAATACCATCTGTAAAAAACGTTTGTATTATTATAATTAATTCGAATGCATATAAATACTGTAACAATCCGTTAAGTTATATTGATGATTTAAATGAATATGATGGAAGCTGAAAGAATTACAGAGACTGGAGGTGGCTGTCATTAAGAATAAAAGAATATTGAAGTGTCTGCTGATGATGGTCGTCAGTCTGCTTCTGGTAATCAATTTTTCGATAGGGGTATCGGCAAGCAGTGGTTATGATAGTCAAGAGGCGGATGCTTGTATAACCATAAGTCAAAGACTCTCTGTCAAGACCAGCTATGGAAAGTCAAGTGGGAAAATAGAAAAAACTTATATTTCTCCCTATGATATTCCTACAGATGCTAATGGTTACACAAAATCCAATCTTTCTTTAGGACAAAAAGTTCACAAAGAATATAGACTTGGAGAAGAAAATGGTGTTACCAAAATAAAGGAATATATTTTACCAAGTAGAAAAAGAGTAGATTTTATTGATTTTGATAATAAAATTATATATGAATTAAAACCTAATAATCCAAATCAAATAAAACTTGGTATAAAACAACTTAATGGTTATTTGGAAGAAATTGAGAGAGAATTTGGAAAAGGCTGGTCAACGGTTTTAGATACATATTAAGGAGCTAAAATGGATAATAAAGTATTTAAAAATGTAATAAAAAAGATGTTACTGCAATTTGAGTTTAATTATTATAAAAACAATACTTATTATTATGGAAATGAAGATAGTATTATTGTTATAAATATCCAGAAGTCACAATGGAGTAATAACGATTATTATATAAATTATGGTATGCTATTAAAAAATTTACATAATGATTTAAATAATCCTTATATTGCAGATTGCGATATTACTGCACGTTTTTATTGCGAAACAAATGGTGAAAAGTCATTTGTTTACAACATTGAAATACTGAACGAAAAATTATTAGAAGAAATTATTAGAAAGAATATGATAGAAACTATTGAACCAATAAAAGAAGGTGGGATAAAAAAATATTTTGAAATATACCCTCAGGCAATTTGCACAATTAAATTGAAATTAAAGAATTACTTAGGTTTATGAATAAGCACAACAACTAAGCCTCCCCACAGGCAGGCTTGAATAGATAGGATTTATTATTATTTCACCCTCATATTTTACACAAATTTTATAGGCTCATACGGCTTACCGCTCTTAAGTATCGCATATACCACCGTTGTAAGTTTTCTTGACACTGCACCGACTGCAACAAGGTGGTGCTTGCCCTGACTTCGTTTCTTCTGATAATACTCGTAGAAAGGACTACTATGGAATACACAACAACTGGCGGCAAGAAAGAGAGTATGCCGAAGATATGAAGAACCCCGTTTGGACATATGATTGTGATTGGAATTAAATTCACCTGACTGTCTGACAGTTGGATCTATGCCTGCATACGCAACAAGAGCGGATGAATTCCTGAAACGTGATATATCACCAATTTCACTCAATATGCATGCGGCAGATATAGGTGTAATGCTTGGGATTGTATGAAGATAGCAGTTAAACTTCTCATAATAACTTATTATTTCATCATCAAGCTGTTTAATCTGTTCATTGAGAAGTTTAAGTTTATCTAAAAGCTGTTTTAACTGGAAAGCAAACGCATTTTGTGCTATTCTGATACCGAAAGTGGTCTTGGCAGCTTCTTTGATTTCACAGGCTTTTTTTAATGAGAATCTGTTGTGACTGTTTTCCTTAAGTATGGCAAGAAGTTCATCTGTGTCAGCATTTGCGATGTTTTCTGGCAGGAGATATTTGTCAAGTATGGCAATGGATGAACTTCCCCATACTTCACTGAATAACTTTTCATATTCGGGGAATATCTGTTCAAGGATAGTATTGATATGCAACTTGACTTCAGTCCTTTCCGACATGGTAACTGCTCTGTGTCTGCAAAGCTGACGCAT
>JAFUEG010000338.1 GCA_017464045.1 Lachnospiraceae bacterium | reverse complement strand
TTTACATCTGATGCAACGGCTCCATAAAATGGCTTTCCGTCAAGAGAACCTTCTTCGGCAAAGAAAACATCGTTGTCGATGTCATGAAGAACAGGAATCTGTGAACCTGTGATATACTGCTTGTCATGGTTGTTAAACGGAAGAAACTCGCCTGTTGGGATACAGGATTTGCTGAGTTCCCATTTGTCTCCGACAGGAACATAAAGTCTCATGTCAAGACCATCGCCAGTCTTCCTGAAAGGTCCGTTTATAGCTGTATGATTACATACACCAAAAGGAAGCTGTTTTGATGAAGTATTAGTCATAGTAAATTCGTAATCAAGACCATTATCACTGAGAGTGAAAGTAAATTCAGCCTTAAAGCTTACCGGAAATGTCTCAAAAAACTCGTCCTTTTCGTCATATATATATTCAGTCTTTGCAACTGCAGTATCTCCGACAACTTCAGCACTTACGATAGAGTGCTCACGTTTATGGAGAAAACCATGTAAATGATTTCCAAGAGGATCATTTATAGGAAAATGATAGGTGGCATCGGAAACCTTTAAAACACCGTTTGAAAGTCTGTTGTGCAGATAAAGGGTTGGCATACCGTAAACCTCAGGTGATTTCTTTAAATCTTCTATAGAAAGCGTTTCGTCATATCTGAAGATTTCCATTTCAGCCTCAGTGTCCTGCATGCGGAAAACATTACTTCCTAAAAACGGAGCAATAACTGCCTTATACTTTCCTGCTGTGAGCTCAATTACATCTTTCCCTTTGTAATCAGTGATCTTAGCCAAATAACTCATAAAAACCGCTCCTCCTTATATATCCTTATTATAATAATTTAAAATCAAATATAGTTAATTAATTTAAACGCATAACAGATATATTGTATATTAAATCCATATGATATATTTGATTTTAGTAAATGATTGTTTACAATAATAACATTTTGTTTTAAAAGTGTCCATACACCAACTTGCACGGAAATAATAAAATAAAATGTGAAAAATAACACAAAAAATATCGAATTATAATAAATAAGCGATATGGACAATAAAAAAAGGTTGTGCTATAATTCAGAATGTTTTTAAGGTAAAAAGCATTTTTTATAAATATGATTAAGACATTATTGGGTTTAGTCTGAGATTTGTTGAAAAATAGATTATAAAGGTCAGGAGAGAGATTATGAAAAAACGTTTATTTGCACTGTTACTTTCATTAGTTATCGTACTATCCCTTGCGGCTTGCGGAAGTAAAGGAGATTCAAAGGATGCGGCTGTTGATGTCGATGTAAAAGCACTTGCCGATGCATTAAAAAGTGGATGCGATTTCAAGGATAATCTGGCAGAAATTGATTCATCTGTAGGACTTACAAGAGTATTAAGTATCGCGGATACGTCAATAATTGAAGAGTCGGCATTTTATACAAATTCAAGTGCATCTGCAGAGGAAATAATTGTTATAAAGGCTACATCAACAGAAAATGTAAAAATAGTTAAAGCTGCTTTCGATGTAAGAATAAGCACACAAAAGGCAGCCTGTGCGGATTATCTTCCGGATGAGATACCTAAGCTTGATGCCGCAGTTGAATATACAAATGGAAAATACGCAATTCTGGTAATATCAAAGGATAGCACCAAAGCACAGGAGATAATTGACGGATATTTCAAATAGATTTTTAGATATTAAGTAACAAAGGAAGAAAAGCTGAGTATATTAAATATGTAGTAGTAATATCAATACAGCCGTAAACCTTAATATACTATCTCACCTGCCGGTTTCCATATGCCGGTTATCGAAATAAACTTCCTTTGTTAAAATACTAATATAGACGGCTGTTTAAAATAGTTAAGGCTGTTGCATTTTTGCAACAGCCTTATTATTATACACCCTCAGCGAAACCAAACTTTATGCTTATCGGATCTCTAAGCGATTGTCCGCCCTTGGATTTAACCCTTGTGGTAATATTGAGAAAATAATATCCTGTGGTTGCATATGGTTCAAGAGGTTCAACCTCAATTACCTCATTTTTAACATCATATCTTATGTAAGTCTGCATCTTTTGATCCTGAGAGTTTGTAACGTACATAGTATCCGAATTAACGGTCTTTGGATCAAGCGGTATATTAAATGTAACACGCCAAACAAAATTTCCGGTTTTAAATTTCAAATCCTGTTTAACCTTATTAGAAAGATATGAAGGTTCTTCAATATCCAGTAATTTTTTAGCCATAAAGACACCTCACAAATTATTATTAAATGAATAACTAAAGTCGCAAAATTAAGATACATATTTTTTAATATAATATATTCATATATAACACAAAATAATTTTATCACAAGAATTTTTTTAATACAAGAGTTAATATAATAGCAAATATAATTGAAGTACCATCATAATATTATCAAATAAATTACATCTAATATATCAAATAAAAATATCAAATAAATTTATCTAATATATCAAAAAATTATATCAAATAAATTCCCCTTACATATTAAAAAGAATATTTAAAAAGAATATTCCGGATAGACTGCTAAAAAGTTATATCGAATTGTATTTAGCCCGATTTGCGTTAAATCAGAAACGAAATTTTGTGGTAGGTGCGTTAAAAAAATCGAACTGTTTGAACGAAGTGAGTTTTCGATTTTTAGCACCTATCGCAAAATTGAGTTTACTGATTTAGCAAATTGATGGCTAGCAATTCGATATAACTTTTTAGTAGTTTATCCGGAATTCAAAGTACCTTGTGAATAATTTTGTAAATTCTTGTAAATAATTAACTGATGAATGGTACTTAAATATTTGTTACAAAAATGTTACAAAATTATTAGAAAGTGTTAAATGATTTTGGCGGGGCAGATTTAGTTAACATTTTATAATTAAATATTTGCTTAGGAGATGATTAAGATGATTAATGCAATTAATTCATTAAAAAACTCCTACAAAAGAAAAATCATCATATTTGCTGCAGCGGTTATCGTGGCTGCATTTATAGGTGAGACATACAAAAATAAAAGTTGGTATACTGTTTATTTTGAAAATCAGCCTGTGGCGGTAACAAGTGTCAAACCGCAAAAGGTCTATGAGGCTTATGGAAATGCTAAGGCAAAACTTTATGCTGAGGGAAAAAGCATCACCGGAGATAGCGTCTATATAGAAGAAACGAAAAAAAGAGATAATGGCATAGAATATATGGGTGAAGTAGAAATTGCAGAAGCGATTTATACCAGACTTGATGATAAAGAGCCGATTTTAACAGGGAAAACAACACAGGTTTTTGAGTATATTAATCCATATTATGCTGATTGCGAATATGTCTATGATGATACCATGTACGAAGATGAGGTAATGGTGACTCAGGAGGCTGAGCCGGGTATAAAGGAAGTAATGGTGGTGGAGACATATTATAATGGTGAAAGACACGATAGGAAGATGTTGGAGGCAAACATAACAAAAGAGGCGGTACCGAGGGTGGTACATATAGGAACCATAAAAAGACCGGAGTATATACTTCCGGTTGTGGATTATATCCTCACCTCTAATTTTGGTCCCAGATGGGGAACCAATCACAACGGAATAGACCTTGCCGTTCCAACAGGTACAAGTGTTATGGCGGCAAAGGATGGGCTTGTTATTCAGGCAGGCTGGAATGGCGGATATGGAATAAGTGTCTATATTGACCACGGAAACGGAGTTATTACAAGGTACGGACATATGAGTGAGTCCCTTGTTTCAGTGGGACAGGCTGTGAAACAGGGGGATGTAATCGGTCTTTCCGGAAGCACCGGCGACAGCACCGGACCGCATGTGCATTTTGAAATGAGAGAAGGGGATGTGGCTGTGGATCCGTCAAAATATGTCAGCTACTGAAACTTAGATGTTTAGAAAAAAAACGCATCAACCGATAATTACATTAGATAATTAATTTAAAGGTTGGGTGTTATATGGGACAAATCATAGATAATCTAAATAATATCAATATACCAAAGCCAAGTGATACATTTGGTTCAAATGGAAAAACAGCATTTTCGGAAAATAATACTACCGGCGTATCAGGCCCTGATAAGGATAGTCTGCTTGGATATAAGTTCACCAGAGAAAAAAGCAATGGATACCTTGACAATACTACCATGAAAAATTTTGAGGAGTATCTTCAGAACAGACAGGAAAAGGCAAGGCAGGCTGGACAGGATGCGGCTTCAGAGGAGGCTAAGGAAAAAGAAAATGAAAAAGAGGTAGCCAGAAATCTTTCCTCTGATGAGATTAAAAGGCTCAAGCTCATGGGCATTGATATCGAGGGAGCAAGCATGTCTGACCTTCTCGGCATGGTCAATACTATGCGCCATAATGCACATAAGGAAGAACAAGAAGAACTTATGGCAGGAATCGCGCTTTCTAAAGGCGATACGGACGGCATGACCATGATCGGCGGAGCTGTTAAGGCTGGCGGAGTAAAGCTTGATGTGGATGCATCAGATATGATGACGGCTCAAGCTAAAGCTGAAAGTATCGAAGAAAAATCGGCAGCTCAAGCTAAAGAGGATTTTATAAATAAGCAGACTGAAGCTGATATTGGCAGCCGGGTATCTGATGATAATGCACAAGCTGTTAATATGGCGGAGGATTTTTCTTTTAATAATAATGAGATAATATATCTTTTACATAATGATATGCCTGTAAATGAGGACAACCTCTACAAGGCACATTTTAGCGGAACGAAAATTGACAATACGGTCCTTGATGAAAAGGTATTTGAGGAAATGAAGCCTCAGATAGAAAATGTTATCGAGCAGGCAGGACTTTCGGTGGATGATGAGACTCTTGCGGCTGCAAAGCTTTTAATTAACAATGATATCCCGATAACAACAGACAATATAAGAAGATATGATGAGCTTAAGGAGTATGTTGGCAAGGATGCAAGTGAGGTATTAGCTGATATAAGCAATAGGGAAGTAATCGATCCGGCAGAAAAGCTCTTAAAGGATATAAATAACATTTCTCCTGATTTGGTCTATGATATGGCTAAGGATGGAAAAGAGGTTACAATTGCAAAGGCTGTAAGGGAGCTTGGGCTTGATATCAATAAAAAAGAGTCTCCTGCAAAGACAGAAAATGGTCGTCTTTTTGAAACTGATGAATCATTATCGACCTACGAAAAGGATTTGGAAGCAGGAACCCTTGATCCAAAGGCAGTTACAGCCAGAAGGCAGATGGAGGAGATAAGGCTTTCCATGACCATGGAGGCCTCAGTACGCATGACCAGCCTTGATGTAAATGTTGACACAAGAGAGCTTTCGAAGTTTGTCAATATGTTAAGGGATGTGGAAAGAAGAATGCTCGGCGATGCATTTAAAAATGCAGGAGTTGAGCCAAGTAATGAAAATTTGCTTACCTACAATGAATTTATGGGTAAGGTTAGTGATATAGCCGGCGCGCCTATGGAGATACTGGCAGCTCCGCTTACTAATGAAGGTACATTTACGGTTAGTTCTCTTCATGTAAGGGCAATGACTGTGAGTGCAGAATATAATATAAGAACAGCCGGAACACAGGATGCAGGAACTAAAATCGAGACAGTACAGACAACAGGTCAGGCAGCGTTGACCGGACAAGTCGGACGTGATGTACAGCAGGCAAGATTTGAGACTGTTGCAAGGAGCTATGAGTCGGTAGGTACTGCACCAAGATATGACATGGGTGACAGTATAAGTAAGGCATTTAACAATGTTCGTGACATTTTGGAGAGCATGGATATGCCGGTTAATAACGAGACCGAACGTGCAGTGAAAATCCTTGGATATAACAGGATTGAGATAACTGAGGAAAATATATCCGAGGTAATAAATTATGACAGACAGGTAAATGAGCTTATAGATAATCTTTATCCTGAAGCAGTGCTTGGTCTTATAAAGGATCATATTAATCCGATGGATGTCTCAATAGAGGATTTAAATAAAACCATAAGGGATAAGAGATATAATGAGGGAGTAACCGAGGCGGAGGATTTTGCGTCATATCTTAGGGATATGGAGAGAAACGGCGAGGTAAGTGCAGAAGAAAGAGAAAGCTACATCGGTATATACCGTATGATGAATAAGCTTGCAAAATCCGGTGACAGAGAGGCCGGATGGTTGTTTGCAAACAGCAGCCGCCTTACTGTAAGAAACTTACTTTCGGCCATGAGAAGCCATAAAAATGCAGGGGTTGACGTGTCGGTTGATGATGCATTTGGCGCGCTTTCGGATATAAATGTTAAAGGCTCACGCATAGACGCACAGATTGAAAGCGCATTTAAGGAAAGACCGGATGTTGCTCCGGTTGATGCGGAGGATATAGCCGGCGATATAAAGCGGTTTGAAGAGCTTGGCGAGGAAGTAAGCGAATTTATAAGGGAAAATAATATAGAGTTTTCTATGGTAAATGCATTTGCTGTTGACAGCATGTTAAATACTCCGGGAGGCATATATCAGCTTGTGTCGGAGCTTCTTGCCAATATGAATTTTTCTGCGGATGAAACAGGTAACATCGTAGATGAGGAAACAGAGCATATGACGGATTCCATGTCAGGTGAGGATATAGATATTGATATAACAGCCTTTGAGATGGACAGCATCCTGGAAAGTCTTCGCGGAAGCGAAGAGATGTCTCTTAAGTATGATGATTTAAGAAATCAGATAACGGAAATGATGTATAAGATGGGTGCAGGCGGACGTATAGGAAGTCTTGATATCGCATCCTTTAAGACCATCAATGCCGGCTTTAACATCATGAGCTCCATGGCAAAAAGGGAGAATTTCCAGATACCGGTAAAAACGGGGGACGGCATAAATGTTATTAATCTTTCAGTTGTACATAATGAGGAAAACAGGGGAAGTATTAATGTCAATATGAAGACTGCTTCGCTTGGTAATATCTCCTGTGACATAAGGGTAAGCGAGGAGAGAACACTTTTTGGACATATCATTTCAGATACGAGTGATGGAAATAATACTCTTATGGGTCTTATGTCAAGATTTGAAGAGGTTATGTCGGGTGAGGGCTTTGAAGCCGGCGGCATCAGCATGGGAAGAATCGGTGATGCGATAAGCGGCATTTCGGAAAACACAATCGGAACAGCAGCATATAACGGCGAACAGCTCATTTCCGAAAGGACTCTTTATGAAGCGGCAGTTTCACTTGTAAGAGGATTAGTCGGAATTAGTGGTTAATTAAAGGGAAGATAAAACCGATAAAAATAATAGATTTGTTAAACAAAAAAGTTTAGTAACTGATAAAAAGATGTTAGTAAACATACGGTAAAGAAAGAAAAAGTGAGGGCAAGAGTATGAGAATAAACCATAATTCGTTAGCACTTAATGCAAGTGACCATTTCGCAAGAGTCAATGACAATATAGCAAAGTCTATGGCAAGACTTTCTTCAGGTAATAAAATTACTAATCCGGCTGATGATGCAGCAGGACTTGCAATATCAACCAGAATGGATTCACAGATAAGAGGTCTTAACAGAGCGTCTCTTAACTCCAATGATGGTATATCGGTTATACAGTCGGCAGAGGGTGGATTAAATGAGATTCAT
>JAFUEG010000337.1 GCA_017464045.1 Lachnospiraceae bacterium | reverse complement strand
GGACTGGCTATTCATAAGGGTGTTTCTTTTCCTGTAGGTAAGGTCGATGAAATGACATTGTATCCACTGTCGTTTTATGAATTTGTAAGAGCACATTTGGGCGAAGCCGCATATGAAAGATTAAAAAACGGACGACTTGACGAGTTTTCAAGTGTAAGAGAAGTTTACACCGAAGAACTTAGAATGTATTATTTTTTAGGAGGTATGCCGGAGGTAGTTCAGGGGTACTTAAATGGTCGAGACTTAGCAGATTTACGAGATGTTCAGAAAAGAATACTTGCCGATTATACTCTTGATATATCAAAACATGCTGACAAACAGATACTTGGCAGAATACATCAAGTATGGAATTCTATACCACAACAGCTTGCAAAAAACAATAAAAAATTTGTATATGGAGATGTGCAAAAGGGTGGTCGTGCAAAGGATTTTGAATTGGCGATTGAATGGTTGATTGATGCAGGAATGATTTATAAGGTTTCAAGGGTTCGTAAAGCAGGAATTCCCTTAAAGTATTATGAAGATTTTTCGGCCTTCAAGTTATTTATGTTAGATCATGGTCTTATGGGAGCTTTAAGTGATGCTCCGGTGTCTGAAATCCTTTTGAAAAAAAATGTTTTTGAGGAGTATAAGGGAACCTTTACCGAACAGTATGTGTTTGAACAACTCAGATGTATTATTGATACCGGAATTTTTTATTATGACAGTGAAAATACAAAGCTTGAACTTGATTTTTTGATTCAGATTGATAGTAGTCTTGTGCCTATTGAGGTAAAGGCTGAAGAAAATTTAAAATCAAAATCATTAAAGCAATTTTATATTAATTATCCCGAATCAAAACCGGTCAGGGTATCTATGTCCGATTACAGAAAACAGGACTGGATTATTAATATTCCTTTATTTGTGGTTCCAAGAATTAAAGATAATATGAATAATGCGCAATTATAAATAGAAGGGTAAAATATATGAATAAAAAAGAATTTGAGCTTATCGCACCGTGCCATTTCGGGCTGGAGTCGGTGCTTAAGAAAGAGATAATCGAGCTTGGATATGAGATAGTTTCGGTGGAGGACGGCAGAGTTACCTTTAAGGGGGATGAAACCGTTATTCCACGTGCCAATATATTTATAAGAACCGCAGAGAGAATCTTGCTTAAGATGGGAAGCTTCAAGGCGGTTACTTTTGATGAGCTTTTTGAGGGTACTAAGGCACTTCCTTGGGAGGAGTATCTGCCAAGGGATGCGAAGTTCTGGGTAACTAAGTCAACGACAAATAAGAGTGCGCTTTTTTCGGGAAGCTCCATACAGTCTATTGTGAAAAAGGCGATAGTGGAAAGGATGAAGCAGACCTATCATATAAATCATTTTGAAGAGGACGGGGATGAATATCCGATAAGGGTATTTATATTTAAGGATATGGTTTCGATAGGAATCGACACCTCCGGAACCTCGCTTCACAAGCGCGGCTACAGACAGCTTGTAGGTAAGGCACCTATTTCCGAGACACTTGCTTCGGCACTTCTTATGCTTACGCCTTGGAATAAGGACAGGGTGTTGGTTGATCCGTTTTGCGGAAGCGGAACATTTCCGATTGAGGCGGCTATGATAGGGGCAAATGTTGCACCGGGTATGAACCGTGAGTTTACGGCTGATTCATGGGATAAGGTTATTCCGAAGAAAATCTGGTACAATGCCTTTGATGAGGCACATGATGTTATTAGAAAAGATATCGAGATGAATATTCAAGGTTATGATCTGGATTCCGATATCGTAAAATGTGCTATGACAAATGCCCGTGAGGCGGGAGTTGACAAGTATATACATTTTCAGGCGAGGGATGTAAAGGATTTGAATAATCCTAAGCATTATGGGTTTATCATAACTAACCCACCGTATGGTGAGAGGCTTGAGGAAAAGAAGGATTTGCCCGAACTCTATAAGACCATAGGTGAAAGCTTTGCAAGGCTTTCGGATTGGTCGATGTATCTTATTACATCATATGAGGATGCGGAGAAATATATCGGCAGAAAGGCTGATAAGAACAGAAAAATTTACAACGGAATGATTAAGTCGTATTTTTATCAGTTTATGGGACCGAAGCCGCCGAAGAAGGATAAGTTTTGAGATTGATTGAAAAGAGTATGTTATGAAGAAGATAATTATTATTTTAGCTGTATTTGCAGCGCTTCTTACAACTACATATATTGCAACGAAAAAACCTGTTGTTATGATTGATAAGGATGATGATTTTGACGAATGTGCAACCGCATTCAGAAGCAATATGGTTGAGCGTTTAAATGATGAGCTTATTATAACCATCAATGGTATCAGTATAGAGGAGTTTGGCTATGATTGCTATGTGAGCGATGAGATGGAACTTGTCGTGGAATCAGATCTTTTAAGAAGTTTGCTGAATTGCTCGGTATGTGAGTATCCGAATAACAAGGTGCTTATTATGAAAGGAGATAATTCCATAGAACTTGCTTGCGGTAGTGATGAGTGTATAGTCAATTCTTCACTTACGATTGATATGAAGACAAAGGTTTTACAAGATGAAGAAACCGAGCAATTATATATACCTGTCGATGAAGTGGCAAAATATCTTGATTATGAGGTGGATTACTACTTCTATGATAATCATATTGATATGGCACTTACAGGACCGTAGGATGTTATTCCGTCCAAATATGATATGAGATTCTATGGCAGAGTT
>JAFUEG010000336.1 GCA_017464045.1 Lachnospiraceae bacterium | reverse complement strand
TGCTTCAACCTCTCTAACTCCCGTATTCCTCGGGCCAAACACAACATCTTCATATACATTTTTAGCAAAAAGCTGCTGCTCCTGATACTGAAAAACAAAACCAAGTTTTTTTCTGATTTTACTTAAGTCAGTCGCTTTATCCATGACATCTATGCCATCTACATAAACCATATCCTCATCAGCTTTAATAAGACCGGGAATAAGTTTTAAAAGCGTTGACTTACCCACGCCCGTTCCTCCAATTATAACAACATATTCTCCCTTTCCAATACTTAAAGAAACGTCTTTTAGAATTTTATTTTTATTGTAAGAATAATTTGCATGATTGAATAGAATTGCATTTACCGGATTTATTTTATTTTTAATTATATGATTTTTTTCAAGCTTGATATCCTTAAAAAAAGAATTCGGATGTTCTGCCTTTATCCTACTGACCAGATCATTTACAGAAAAAATATTATCTTTTCCTATAATCCCCGATTCGAACAGTTTGTCCTTAATTTCTACTATAGCAGGGCATTCTAACCCTGCTTCTTTTAGCTTATCCTTATTGGCAAATATAATTTCTTTATTTCCACAAAGAAAAACTCTTCCCTTATTCATTATGTATATGTAGTCTGCAATTAAAAGCTCATCCATATTGTGGGTAATCATAATAATGGTTATTCCAAGCTTTTCATTTATATCCTTTATGCTTTTTAAAATATCCCATCTGGATTTATTATCCAGCATACTTGTAGCTTCATCCAAAACTATACAGGACGGCTTCATTGCAAGTACACCTGCTATAGCGACCTTTTGTTTTTCTCCTCCGCTTATCTCATCGATTTTAGCATCAGCCATCTTTACACCAAGCCCGGCATCGGCAAGTGCTTCAAAAACCCTATCCCATAGTTCATCAGAAGGAATGCCTATATTTTCCGCACCAAAAGCCACATCCTCTGCCACTACACTACCAATAATCTGATTATCCGGATTTTGGAAAACCATACCGACCTTTTTTCTTATTTTATAAATATCCTCATCCGAACCATTTACGGCATCTATACCATCTATCAAAACAGTTCCGTCAATTGGAGTGATAAGGCAGTTTAATATTTTAGCAAATGTGCTTTTACCTGAACCATTTCTTCCAGCTACGGCTATAAAATCGCCTTTTTGAGCATGAAAATCAATCCCACGTATGGCATTTATCATATCAGTGAGATTTTCCTCTTCATCACGCTCATAGTATTCAAATTCAAGTTCCTTTATCTTAATCATTGTTTGTTTGCTATATAATCAAGCTTACAAATTCCTCCATTCAAATATTTCTAAACACCAATTATTATATAATATCATCAATAATTATTCAATTACTTAAAAAAGAAGCCAAATAGGATAATAGCCAAAAGGAAAAGCAGGTTAATGTATTCATTAACCTGCTCTTTCTTTTGATGATATTATGAGAATATTTTACTTCTTCTTAAATACCATTTGCTCATTACCTTCACCTATAGTTAAGGTTCCGTCCTTAAGAGTACCTTTTTGAGTATCACCATCGACAGTAAGCGAAATATTATCACCGTCAAGCTTATAAGTTCCGCTGTAAGACTCAGAATCCATCTTCATAGTAAATGTATCGTCTGACTTAATCTCAACAGTAATCATATCAGCAACATTCATGCTGATACCCAATTCGTCATACTGCTTCTGTAAATCAGCAACACTCATGCCTGCCATTGAATCAAGCTTATAAGTTCCTGATACATCCTTACCCTTACCGCATCCAACACATAAAATCATAAGTGTTGCAAGCATTAAAACAGCTGTTAAAATTCTTTTCATAATTATTCTCCTTTTCTCTTTTAACAAAAGTTACCTGACAATTCTATCATGTAATGTATAAAAAAGCAAGAAAAACAACCAATATATATTCTTTTGATTTTCCATTTTTAACTGTGCCTTTTATCTTGTCCTCATGGCACATCTTAGTAATCCTTGTATCAAAAATGCCCCAAATCTCAGAAGTCTCTCTAACACTCATCATATCAGCCATTTTTTCACATTATTCATTTAAAATTAAAAATATTATTAATACGCATTAGCAAAACCGTACGGAACTTCATCTATCATATTTCCATCCTTATCATAAAGTCTGAAAAGTGTAAGATAATATCCGTATTGCGGCTGCCAGATGGTCCACATAGTTTTTCCATCCTCAGGTGTTGCACCTGCTGCAAGCTTAATCTTACCTGTTGCATGTACCCAAGGTGTAGGTGAGCCAGCCGCAAGAAGACTTAAATCCATAACAAACATCTCATACTGATACTCCTGATTAGGATTATCATATGACTCAAAGCCGATAAGATATCCTCCGCCTTCATAAGGCATCTGGCAAATCTGCTTTATACCGCCAGTCTTTGTAAATGGTGTTCCGAAGCTAGCGCTTACCTCTGAATCCGGATCCCCGACAATTCTTGCCTTACATAAGAATATATAATTACCTGACACCGCCGGCGTATAGTTCATATATTCATTATTTACTGTCCAGTCACTTGCAACTGACCATGCACCTGTTGTCTCATTAAATACAAGCCACTGATACTCTATGTTTGATGATATACTATTTTTATTATCAATAACCAGACCTGCAACTATAGAAGGCGATGTACTTGCACAATATATTCCGGAAGTTTGAATCGCAGGCTGAGCAAAATCATAATATTCATATTCCAGATCATCATAATATTCTGTTCCATCAGATAAAATATAAGTTTCCTTAATCAGATTACCTTTAACATCATAATCATATACCTGTTTTACATCTTCTCTTACATTATATAAAATCTCTTTTTTCTTTCTACCATAATTATCATACTCATATTCAATATAACTAAATACATCTCCACCATTTACATATTCTGTATACTTAACCTTTTTTCCACTTCCGTCATATTCCCATGTAGCATATGCGATTTCCTCATATCCAATTACAACTCCATTGGCATAAGTTCTTGTATACTCGGTCGTTTTAGTTATTTTACCATTATTATATTCATATTCATTATATCCGCTTAATTCAATTTTTGAACCCGGATAATCTCCTCCATAATAACTATCCTTAGTCATATTTCCATTGTTGTCATACTCATAAAGTCTATAACCGGTTACTTTTCCATTAGCGTTTATATAATCATAATATGTTTCTTTAGTCAAGTTTCCGTTACTATCATATTCGTATAAGTTATAACCCAAAAGACTTCCGTCATCCTCACTGTTTTTTAACTTAATCTTATTTCCGTTACTGTCATATTCAAACGAAAAAATCTGAACAATTTCTCCATAGGTCAAAACTGTACATTTGGTCAAATATCCATCAACATCATAATCAAACACATAATAATAATCTATATCTTTATCAATCCAAAATTTTATACTTTTAATACCATTTGACTGTTTTTCTTTTATACCTCTTATTCCATTTAGGAAATCCAGCCACTCATTATCTCCCCAACCAACAACGCTGTCAATTTCCTCAAAATCATCCTGTTCATCAAATAAATCATCCTCAATCACAACATTTTCATCTTCCTGTGCTTTTGAAGTCAAATCATATACACAACTTCCCGCAACAAGCAAAATGCCACACAGTGCTACAACAATAATTTGTTTAATAATATTTTTTTTCATTTGAATCCTCCTTTTTT
>JAFUEG010000335.1 GCA_017464045.1 Lachnospiraceae bacterium | reverse complement strand
TTTGCGGATGCTAATCACTTGAATTATAAGGGTAATCCTAAATTCACAAAGTATTTAGGCGCATGGATAAAGGATAATTACGATATACCTGATCACAGAGATGAAGAGGCATACAGCGACTACGATGTTATGGCTAAGGACTGTCGTATGAAAATATATAATAAGGAGCTGCGTGATATTAATGATATAGGTACATGGTTGGAAAAAGCACAGTGCGAAGATTATCTCCTGGTTTATTCCGTTTGTGGCAACTACAAAAATATGGAGAATTATTAAGCAGTAAGAAATAAATTGTTCACGTTAGGTATTGATTTAGATGCGGTTGACGGAGACTCTGTATGGGTATTTAAAAATGGAGAACTGATTTTTGCGTCCGGAAATGAGAAAGAGTACTGTTACCATTCAGATATAGGAGGAATAAATACTATAACAGTAAGTAATGGTGCCAATCTCAATGATGGAGAAAAAGAGCCTCCTGTAATAAAATACAACAATGATATAATACAGCCCGTGACAACCGGACTAACAGTGTTCGCTTATGATACATATACGCAGACTAAGGTTGAGGCTGTTGGATTTTCGATTAATAATAATGTGATGACATATGGAAAAGTGTCGAAGTGAAAAGACGTAGAATAACATAATTATTAGAATGCTTTATTAGTAAATGGTAAATAGTCAGTACCTTGGTTCGATCCCATGGATATGAGATAATCTAAGATAACTCGAAACTCGTGCAAAGTTGTACAATTTTACACTAATCATACGACTGGAGGTTATCTATGAATAAGGAAACCATGGAATTACGTTTAGCTCAATGGGCAGGTATCATTAAGGAACAAAAGCAAAGCGGTCTTACTGTTAAAGACTGGTGCAGCCAGAATGGCATAACCAAAGATTCTTACTATTACTGGCAGCAAAAACTACGTAAAGAGATTTATGAAACTATAAAACCTCAAGAGTCTATCTTTGCTCCTGTACCTAATGAAGTTTTATTAGAACAAACAGCTGTATCAGAACATAAAAATTCATCTTCTGTTACATTGAGAAAAGGCAAAGTAACAGTTGAAATAGCTGATTGCTCTTTAAATCCCGATATCATTACTCTTATTAGAGAGGTGATAAAGGATGCTCAATAATTATGATGCTAAGAGGTTTAACCGTATATATATAGCTCTTGGCTATACGGATCTTCGCAAAGGTATAGATGGTCTGGCTACACTTATCAAGTCCCAGTACAATCTTGATCCGTTTGATAAAGATACGATCTTTCTGTTTTGTGGTAAACGAAGTAATCGTATCAAAGCATTAGTTTGGGAAGGCGATGGCTTTCTGCTTTTGTACAAACGTGTTGAAGCAGGTGGTTTCCAATGGCCCCGGAGTAGTGATGAATTAAGAAGGCTTACATCATCAGAGTTTCATATGTTAATGCAAGGGTTTTCCATTGAAAGCAGGATAAAACCTGTACATTACTCTGAACCGGCATAAAATTCTTTTGGTAAAAACAGAGAAATTTTTAGCCTATTAAACAATGTAAAATCATTTATTTCCACTATAAGAAGATAAGCGGCTTCTTCGTACTACTCTATGTGCTAATGCCCGCATATGCCTTTACAGGCAAGATGTAATACTATATATGCTTAAACGATTGCCGATAGCAATCTAATTAATACAGATTTCCTTTCGTCAAAATGACTAAGTCTAAATCCTTTGAAAGTGGCATAAATACTGACTTTATGGTATACTTATCATAGTAAAAATCACTTTAAGGAGCAAGTTTAATGGCAGTCAAATTTACGGAAGAAGATCTGACGAACCTTGACAATAAAACACTGATTACACTCTTTCTGCAACTCCAGGATTCATTTGAACAGCTTAACAAGAATCTTGCGATAATGACTCAGGATATGGCTGTTATGCGCGAAGAGATATCCTATCTTCGCCAGAGTAAGTTTGGCAGATCATCAGAAAAGAGAACCGATGAGGTAAACTCTGATTATCAGCAAATGATACTCGTTTTTAATGAAGCCGAAGTCACTGTAGGCCTGGCAGAGCCGATAGCTGAACCCGAACTTGAAGAAGTACACCCATCTTCCTATAAGAGAAATAAATCCAAAGGAAAACGCGAAGCTGATCTTAAGGATCTTCCTGTGAGAGTAATAAATCATAAGCTTACCCCGGAAGAACTTGATGATAAGCTTGGTAAGGGATGGAAAGAACTTCCCGAGCAGGTTTACCAAAAGCTTACATTCCACCCTGCATCATTTGAGGTGGAAGAACATCATGTAGGAGTATATGCCGGTAAAGATGATACTATCATCAGGGCGCCGCATCCCAAGAATCTCTTGGATAAGAGTCTTGTAACTCCTTCTCTTGCTGCAGGTATATTTAATTATAAGTTTGTTAACAGTCAGCCTATTGCACGTCTTGAGTCGGAATTCAAACGCCAGGATGTCAATCTTTCCAGACAGGTCATGTGCAACTGGGTGATAAAGCTCAGTGAAAACTGGTTATCACTTCTTTATGACAGGCTTAAAGCAACCATAAAGGAATGCAAGGTCATACAAGCGGACGAAACGCCATGTCTCGTGAATCGAGACGGCAGGCCTGCCGGTTCCAAGAGTTATATGTGGGTATATCGTTCCGGCAGTCTTGAGGGGTCTCCTCCGGTAGTCCTTTATGATTATGAAAGGACTCGTAATACGGAGCATCCACGGGAATTCCTTAGTGATTATAAGGGTGCATGTATAACTGATGGATATCAGGTTTATCATACACTCGATAAGGAACGACCGGATATACGATTTGCAGGATGCTGGGCACATGCAAGGAGAAAGTTTGACGATGTAATAAAAGCAAACGGTAATAAATCTCCTGCAATAACAGTAGCATCCAAGGCGATAACACAGATAGGTGCCATGTACAAACTGGAGAACTCTTATGCTGGGTTATCTGTAGAAGAACGACAAAGCAAACGTCAACTGGGAATAAAACCTATAGTTGATGCCTTCTTTGTGTGGCTGGATAGCGTCCGTGGTTCTGTGCCTGCACAATCAAAGACCGGAAAGGCAATCACATACTGTCTGAATCAGGAAACTTACCTAAGGGAATTCCTAAATGATGGAAATATCCCTATAGATAATAATGCTGCCGAAAGATCTATAAGAAGCTTCTGTTTGGGAAAGAAAAACTGGTATGTTATTGATACCATCCATGGAGCAGAGGCAAGTGCAATAGCTTACAGCATAGCCGAAACAGCCAAGGAAAATAATCTCAGACCGTATGAATACTTTGAACACCTATTTGAAGTTATACCACAGCATCAGGAAGATACTGATCTATCGTTTTTAGATGACCTCCTTCCATGGTCTCCGAACCTTCCGATGAAATGCAGGAAATCAAAAGACGAAATCAAAAAGTAATCAGTGAGTCGCCGAGAGGCGGCTCTTGTTTTAGCAGGGTACATGTTATTTACCATTTACCTTTATTACTTGGAAATATACTTTTCAAGACTATAAAAAAAAGTCAGTAAATTCAACCTTCTATGGTGATTTGGGCAGCTCGAAGCTTTGCCTATGGCATAGTCAAGGAGATTTTCCTGACTTTATTTACAGTTTGAGAATCCGGGTGATATCTATACTTCTTTAATGTTTGAATAACATATGTAGTATTTCGTTTTTTATTTATTTGTTTATAAATTTTAATTCTTTATCATTTATAAGCCTCATTTCACAATCATTTAAATCTTTATATTCATGTATAAATTGAGGGCGGGTTAGCCTAAAGGTTTGCATTAAAATCGGACAATATGGATATTCACTGGAATATTGAACTCCGCTTGTTGGAAAAACATAGTTAAATCCCATATTTGATGCCTTAATGGATGAACATGAAAAATATTTTATTCCTATTAACTTGTCATTTTCGTCGTTCTTTGCTTTGCTCATTTCAATACGTATCCATTGCATTAAAAGCTGTGGAATAATATATTCGGCAGCAAAAGGGTTCAATTTGCTTGTCCGTATGTATGAACAGACAGATATAAGCGGATACCAAAGTAAATATGCAATCATAGTAGTAGATGAATCTAAATACTTGTAATAATGATTATTATAGTTTATGTAATCATCTAATTCTTCAAAAAAGAATTGTGGCTTAACAGATAAATCAATTATATCTATTTCAGTATTGCTGTAATTTTGGTTTTCTTCAACTTCAAAACGAGAAGCGAGTGCATATTTACTAAATGGATTGTGATGTATTTCTTCACAACAAAGCTCAATTGAAGTGCCTAAATAAAGACTGGGATAGCCGGCTATACTATATCGGCAGGTTGCAACTTTCGATCTTAGATTGTATGGTGTATGGAAAAGTCTGGCTCTGTTGTATGGTGCCAAATCATCAACGCAAACAACACGAAAAAGATTTTTCGGAATGTCTGCTTGATTGTATTGTTGATTATAGTTAGTTTTTAATGGATATCTTGTTAATACTTTCATTAATTTTTCGAATTGGTTATATGCTTTTGATGGAAAACCGTTCAAGTATTCTTTGATCGCATTTGTTATTAATCCGCAACTTGATTTAATTGTTTTTATATCTACAATATGTTCATTAGGTTTTCCGGTTGTTGCATATTTATTGAGTTTTGTTAAATACTTTTCATATAAATCTTCAATAGTTTCAACATAGTTAACACCATTCCACCTTATAGGTAAGAAAAATTGCTCATCATTAAATATTTCACGAAAAGTTTTATTGGATAAATTTATAATCATAATGTATATACCTCTGTGGTTTTTCTGAAATAATAGCATAAAATTCTATAAAAGTAAATAATAGACGTGGTTTTATTGGCATTATTAAAAATATCTATAAATATAAAATTATTTGATTATTTTATAAAATGTGATACTATATAAATAGAATATCACTACTAAATGAATGCAAATGTAAAAGAATAGAGAGGGAAAAGATGAAAAAATATGGACAATTAAGTTCTAAAGATATAGAGAAAGAAAAAGCGGTTCAAACGGGATTAAAGATAGTTCCATTTTCTGATAATTGCTTAAAAGGGGCGTCGTATGATATTTCACCTACAATAATTGCAATGTCAACTAAGGTAGGTATGTTAGAAACTGTCTACTGTGATAAGAGTGATCCTGATAAATATTATATCTATGTTAAGGCTAAAGACACAGTTTTAGCTATAAGCAAAGAATATATTGTTTTACCGTCTTATATGGCAGGTTATGTTGTTTCAAGAGTTTCAAAAGTTTCTGAAGGCTTTCGACATGTAAGTACAAGTATTGATCCAAATTGGAATGGTGCATTATTAATAGGTTTAAGTAATCCAACGAATAAGTCAATAAAGGTATTTGTAGGAGGAAATGATAATAGAGAAAAAAATGATTCACTTGCCACAATTACTCTTCATTATCTTAATACGTCTTGTGAGGAAAATAATATCGAATATAGAGGAATGAGATTAGACTTATTAAATAAAATAAGATATTCAGATTACAGCCGTAAGGGTATTAGAAATTGGTTTTATAAAGTTTTTTACATTCGAAGAAAAAAGTATACAGACTTTTTTTTCAGATACTGTGATAGAAAGACTA
>JAFUEG010000334.1 GCA_017464045.1 Lachnospiraceae bacterium | reverse complement strand
TCATCTGTTAAGGATACTGCCGGAAAAGCTATACAAAAAAGTTATGATGGCGATACAGCAATATCAACCTCGGGTAAGTGCGATGTGGCTGATATAATAGGAAGTGATGATGTATATGCAACCTTTGATGCGGCGGCAAGACTTGAAACGCCTGATGTAGGAGAAGGAAAAGCTGTTGTACTTACAACAGTAAATCTTGCAGGAGCTGATAAAGGTTACTATGTACTTGTAAACGGAAGTGAGATAGTTCCTGAAAATGGAACAGTGACACTTTCCGGTGTGGCGACAGTGATTCCGGGAGTGGTTAAAATATCCATAGCTAGAGCAGATGGATCGGATGGAGCCATATTATTTGGCCAGGCAACTCCTGACTATACACTCTCCATCGATAATCCTCAGGTCCTTTCAGATGCTGATAAAGCTGCATATGAAGCTTGCTCAACTTCTGCTGAAAAGATGAGCTTTATAACTAATAAGGTTGGATTTACGGGATGGAATTGTTCAAGAACTATTTACAGCTCACCTGGTAATTATACAATTGCTCCTATATTTAGTTCATCAGGAGCTAATTATTCGGCAGATGTAACCAATGCTATAGCCACATTTACCGTTGGAAGAGATGAGGGCGAAGGACATTATACTTTGCTCGGTAATAAAAATGACAATAATATTTATCCGGATCTTGAGATAAAGGCAAGTAACGGATATGACAAAATAAGAATTGTCAGCGGTGGTGATATCGATTCGTCCATGACAAAGCAGACTGCTGAAGCAAAATTCAGCGAAGTAGTTACTGTTCCTGATATGACAGATGGTACTATTGTGATTCAGATGCTTGATTCATCATCAGGTGCCATAACTACGACTGCAACACTTGAGCATATAAATGTAGACAGAAACGGACCTGTTCTTCAAAGCTTTACAGTGTCTCCTAATAAGGGATACTTTAATGAATTTGATTTTGGTACATACTATCATGCTCAGGATATAGAAGGTACAAAGGTTGAATCTGTGTCCATAACATTTGAATATACATCTGAGGGTAGTGACTGTGATAAGTTATATTATAAATTCCTGGATGAAAACGGAGAGATACGTGGAGGAACTGTCCATGAGGCAGTTATGACAAAGGATAGTGTTACAGGAAGATATAAAGCAACCATAACCATAGGAACGGGAACTTACGGTGAGCTTGTTGTATATGCAACAAATCTTGCAGGAAATACATCGGCTCAGAATTATATCAAGTTAAACGAAAAACTTCTTGGTATGGATTCTTACTATGAGTGGATGGTGGAAAACAGTATCACTGCATCGGATATTATTGTTTTAGATAAGGATGGTAATCCTGCGGCATCAGGTGTTTGGTATAACAGCCTTACATATAAGACAACAGCTACAGATAATGACAGTGGACTTCAGTTCATTAATTGGAGCATAAATTACCCTACCGGAACTACTGAGACTGAAAAAGAAAATGCGGGTTATGTGCTTACTAATGTTAGTGAAGGAGGCAGAACAAGTTACAATAAGATTACAGGATATACATTCTCAGGTATACTTTCATCAGAAAATATACCGGCAGGTGATTATACATTCGGTGGTACTCTCTATGACAATGCAGGTAACAGTATAGTTCTTTCGGCAGCAGGTCCTTACAAACTTGATTGTAAGAAACCGGTTATAGAGGATAACACAAACTACTCAGTTAGCGGATATGACAATTCAATTGATTTTACATTTACGGTAACTGAGGGTTCAGAGGAAAGTGGTGTAGCATCCGTTAAGCTTTGTTTGAATGATGAAGCCAATGAATTAAAGAGTTGGGGCGCTGCATCATCATATAATTACAGTATAACTGAAAATGGTTTATATATTGTAGTTGCAACTGATTATGCTGGAAATGTCAGCAAATACGAAAAGAATATAAATAATCTCTCAACTGAAATACCGGTAACACCTGTGATTACTGTTGACGGTACAAAGGGTAATGGTGAGTGGTATATAGAAAAGGAACCTACAATAACCATTACATCAGAGAAAAATACCAGTGACGGAGTACCGGTAGACACATATTATAATATAATTGTTGGTAATAAGAAACTTGAAAGTACAGCAACAACTGAGGAATTCTCATTTGATCTTGCTAATGATCAGCAGGGTGAGGTTCCATTCGAAGCATGGAGTATAAGTCGTTCAGGTGTTACAAGTGATACTGCAACTAAGACTATATATGTTGATACTGACAAGCCTGACTTATACATAACCGAATCTACAGCTGATGATTCAGGTAATCTTACTATAAACTTTAAATCAACTGATACCATAAGTGGTGTTAACACTTCAAAAGTACTTGTAAATGGTAAAGTTGCTGACGTTACAAATAACGATGGAGTTATTACAGGAAGCTTTTCATCAACAAGTGCAACATCATTTGAGATTGTTTCGGAGGATATTGCCGGAAATGTATCTGATACTATAAGCTTTGTTCCTATGGGACTTGAGGTTAGTCCAATTATGGATATTGAGGATACATCAGCTTATCTCAGTGCTGATGTAATTAAAGGTACATATGATATAGCTGAGTGTTATATCCAGTATAAGAAGTCATCAGCTTCAACCTACGAAACGGCACTTTCCAATAAATATGATACTTCATATGGAAAACAGATGGAGTATGCCTTTAGAAATCTTACTCCTGATACTGAGTATGATTATAAGGTTTATGCATCTACTTTAACTTCTAAAGAAGTTAAGACATATGAGGGAAGATTTAAGACAAGCAGCAAGGATTCAACCGGAGTAGTATATGGCTCAGTTTCATATGATAATGCTCTTACAACTGAGGCCAAAACTTATCCGATATATGTAGCATTATACAGCGGTAATACTTATATTAAGTCTGCTAAGATAGATTCAGCAGAAGATAATAAATATAAGTTTGCTGATATTGCGGATGGAACCTACAGAGTGGTAGCTACAAACGGTATTCTTTCAAAAGAAACGTCTGTTACTATTGATAGGGGTGGCGTTTCATATCCGACAACTTATGCATCAGATGGAGGAATAAATTTTGTTCTTAGTGGATTGAGCACAGAGGTTGTTCTTGAGGATAATGCGGTTGCTCTTACAGTTGATGGCCTCGATAAGATATATAATACTGCATTATATAATGGTAATGTTACACCCGCTGATATGGCAGTAGTTGCTGAGGGTGGTACAATCAAGATTACACTTTATGCAAGCTATATGGATGTAAGCAGTGTATCGGATACAGCAGAAACTATTTTTGAGGACAGACTTGGAAATGAAGCGGTTATAGAAAGATATATTGATATTGAAATTATTAAGGAAGTAAGAAATGCAGCGGGAGAGCTTGTAAACGGTACGCCTTCCAATATAACTACACTTGCTGAACCGGTTACAATATCATTTCCACTTGGAAGTCTTTCAGGACAAAATATACATGTTGCATCACTTCACGGTTCAGGATCGGACTATTCATTTAAATCATGGGTAAACGGAAGTGAAGCAGTACTTAGTACAAATTATATAACCATTACATCTAAGAATTTCTCAGTATATGCACTTTACAGATATGAGATAAAGGATGTCTATTATACGGTTAAATGGCTTGATGGTGATGGAAATATAATGAAGACAGAAACTGTGAAGAGTGGTGAGTCAGCAACACCGCCAACAGCTACACCAACCAAGAAGGAAACTGATAAGTATACATATGCATTTGAGGGATGGGATACTGATTATTCCGCTATAACAGGTGACACAATAATTTCAGCATGGTTTACGGCAAATAAGAAGGTTGACGAAAAAAATAATAGCGAAAATAACAATCCTACAAGTAATAATCCTACAAATAATGAAGGAAATAACGGAAATAACAACAATAATAATAGTAGTAATAACAATAAACCAAATAATACTACACAGACACCAACACCTTCAAGTGACATACCTCAGACAAGTGTTACACCTGATGTGACAGCTCCGGCTAATGATGCTGGAGTAAATGATATAAGTACAACTCCTGTAAGATATACTTACATGGGTTCCGCTTCATCGCCAAAGACAGGAGATGCAACTCCGATAGCAGCTGTAATATTTGTAATGCTTTCATCCGTTGTTGGTATGTCGATACTTAGAAAAAAGGCAAAAGAAAATAAATAATGACTATTAAATTGATTTAAAACTTGATAGCGTAAATATCAGAATATAACCGATAAATTTCCATAATTTACCGGTTATATTTTTTTAAATAAGTATAATAATATACCTAAGACAACAAAATGTCTTTTAATTAAACGGAGGTATGTTATTATGACAAATTCTAATTCAAACAGCTATGCAAGTGGTGCAGAAGCTAAGGACGCTATGAATAAGTTTAAGATGGAAGTTGCTAATGAACTTGGTGTTAACCTTAAGCAGGGTTACAATGGTGATTTAACTTCTCGTGAGTCAGGTTCAATTGGTGGCGAGATGGTTAGACAGATGATCAAGAAGCAGGAGCAGCAGATGTCAGGTAAGTAATATACCGGCATTAGAATTCCAAAAGGTCTGTTTATATATGTAATTATGGATTTACGGTCGTTTGGTATAAATATATGTCGGACGGCAAGAAGTATTAGTAGTTCAATAATTGCATAATATATAAACAGACCTTATTTTTTCGGTATAACATGTATGTGTTATAAATATATGTGTTTTAAGTTTTTTGCTCCTGATAATTTTTCTTAAAAATATGGACGAAAGATATTTCTTGTGTTATAATCTGATGAATAGCGTTTTTATTTACATAAGTGTTCTTAAATGCATAATAGTAGGAGGAAAAACAAATGAGTTTATCAGTAGAAAAGTTAGAAGGAAGTATGGCTAAGCTTACCATAGAGGTATCGGCTGAAGAGTTTACTAAGGCAACAACAACTGCATACAATAAGCAGAAAAGTAAATTTTCAGTACCTGGTTTTAGAAAGGGTAAGGTTCCTCAGGCGTTTATCGAGAAGATGTACGGACCTGAGATATTTTATGAGGATGCAGCCAATGCACTTATAAATGAGTACTATCCAAAAGAAGTAGAGGCATGTGAAGAAGAGATTACATCAAATCCTGAGATTGATGTTGAGCAGATTGAAAAAGGTAAGCCTTTTATATTTACTGCACTTGTAGCGATTAAGCCTGAGATAAAGCTTGGTGAGTATAAGGGTGTTGAAATCGAGAAGATTGATACTGAGGTTTCCGAAGATGAGGTTATGGCTGAGATATTGAAGGCACAGAAAGAAAATTCTCGTTCAGTACCTGTTGAGGATAGAGCTGCAAAACTTGATGATGAGGTTACAATCAACTTTGATGGTTATATGAACGACGAGCCATTTGAAGGCGGTAAGGGTGAGAACTATAAACTTACCCTTGGTTCACATACATTTATTGAAGGTTTCGAGGATCAGATAGTTGGTAAAAACATTGGAGATAAATTTGATGTAAATGTAACATTCCCTGAGGATTATCAGGCTGCTGACCTTGCCGGAAAGCCTGCAGTGTTTAAGTGTGAGCTTCTTGGAATCAATGCTATTGAGCTCCCTGAGCTTGATGATGAATTTGCAGAAGAAGTATCTGAGTTTGATACATTTGATGAGTACAAGGAAGATACTAAGAAAATGCTTCAGGCAAAGAAGGAAAGAAGTGCAAAGACAGAAAAGGAGAATAAGCTTGTTGATAAGATAGCTGAAAATTCGGATGTTGAAATTCCGGAGGCTATGATTAAGTACAATCAGGAGCAGATGTACGATGAAACTGCTCAGAGTATGATGTATCAGGGATTAAATATTGAGCAGTATCTTAAGCTTACAGGAACTACAAAGGAAGAACTTATGGAAAAGATTAAGCCTGATGCAATTGCAAGAATTAAGGCTGGTCTTGTTCTTGATGCAGTTGTTGAAGCTGAAAATATTGTTCCTACTGATGAAGCAGTTGATGAAGAATTGAAGAGAATGGCTGAAAACTATCAGATGGAGGTTGACAAACTTAAAGATTTGATGGGAGATAAGGAAATGGATGCTCTTAAGCGTGATATAGCAGCTAAGGAAGCATTAAAACTTATCGTTGAAAATTGTAAGGAAGTATAAAAAACAGTTAGTTATATAATTTTTATTTTTTTATTTCATACAGGGAGGTAAAGTTATGGCATTGGTACCTTATGTCATAGAGCAGACCAGCAGAGGCGAGCGCTCTTATGATATTTACTCAAGATTATTAAAAGAAAGAATTATTTTTTTAAGTGATGAAGTTAATGATCAGACAGCAAGTCTTGTAATTGCACAGCTTTTATTCCTTGAGTCAGAGGATACTACAAAGGACATAAGCTTGTATATCAATAGTCCGGGAGGTTCTGTAAGTGCAGGACTTGGTATTTATGATACAATGAAGTATATCAAGTGTGATGTATCAACTATCTGTGTTGGTATGGCGGCAAGTATGGGAGCATTTTTGCTTGCCGGTGGTACAAAGGGAAAGAGATATGCACTTCCTAATTCAGAGATAATGATTCACCAGCCTCTTGGCGGTACAAAGGGTCAGGCAACCGATATAAAGATTCATGCTGATCATATAATCAGAACAAGAGCAAGACTCAATCAGATGTTAAGCGAAGCTACCGGAAAGCCGCTTGAAATTATTGAACAGGATACAGAGAGAGATAATTTCCTTAGCGCTCAGGAAGCTTTGGATTATGGGTTAATAGATCATATTATGGAAAGTAGATAATTTTTAAAGAGGTGTCATATGGCTAATCGTATTGACGATAGAAAAAAATTAAGATGTTCATTTTGTAATAAGAGTCAGGAGCAGGTTAGAAAGCTTATTGCCGGTCCTAATGTCTACATATGTGATGAGTGTATTGATATATGTTCAGAGATAATTCAGGATGAATTCGATAACGAAATGATTGATACAGATATCAATTTGCTTACACCAAAGGAAATCAAGGATTTTCTTGATGATTATGTTATTGGGCAGGAGACTGCAAAAAAGGTTCTTTCAGTTGCAGTATATAACCATTACAAGAGAATTCTTGCTGAAAAGGATTTTGATGTAGAGCTTCAAAAAAGTAATATAATTATGATTGGTCCTACAGGTTCAGGTAAGACATATCTTGCACAGACTCTTGCCAAGCTTTTAAATGTACCATTTGCGATAGCTGATGCAACGGCACTTACTGAGGCAGGTTATGTTGGTGAGGACGTAGAAAATATCTTGCTTAAGCTTATACAGGCTGCAGACTATGATATTGACAGAGCTCAGTATGGAATAATATATATAGATGAGATTGATAAAATCACTAAGAAGTCTGAAAATGTTTCAATTACCAGAGATGTATCAGGTGAGGGAGTTCAGCAGGCTTTGCTCAAGATAATTGAAGGTACTGTAGCTTCCGTTCCCCCACAAGGTGGACGTAAACACCCGCAACAGGAGTTTATACAAATTGATACTACAAATATTTTATTTATCTGTGGTGGTGCTTTCGAGGGTATGGATAAGATTATCGAAAGCAGAATAGGCCAGAAGTCAATCGGATTTAATGCTGATCTTAATCTTGATTATAAGGAGAATCCAAGTGAGATACTTAAGAAGGTTCTGCCTGAAGATTATGTAAAATATGGCCTTATACCTGAATTTGTTGGTCGAGTTCCTGTTTCAGTATCACTTGATTTACTTGATGAAGATGCACTGGTTAAAATTCTTTCTGAGCCTAAGAGCGCTATATGCAAGCAGTATATTAAACTGTTTGAACTTGATGGCGTTGAACTTGAATTTGAAGATGAAGCATTAAGAGAGATAGCAAAAGAGGCAATGACCAGAAAAACCGGTGCCAGAGGTTTAAGAGCTATTATAGAGAAAGCTATAACAGATCTTATGTATGAGATACCGTCTGATGAGTATATAACAAAATGCGTTATCACCAAGGATGTTGTTGCCGAGGGAGCTGATCCTATCATAACATATTCTGATGAGCCAAGAGCAAAAAAGGCTAACTTCAGACGTCATGTAAGGCATAGTACCGATAGCATAGCATAAAAAGGTGTCACTGGGGGGACGGACCTCGGTGACACACTTTTTATGTATGATTTAAATGTATGTAAAAATGTACACGCATGGCGCGTGTTGCTTAACGCCATGCTTTGCACATTTTAACATACAGTATAAAATATTTTTTATATAAAAAGTGTATCACCGAGAACCGTCCATGGTAACACGTTTTTTGGTGAGAAAAAATAGAAGAGAGAAAGAAATGGTTATTAAAAGTGCTGAACTGGAGACAGTTTGCGGAATAACAAGTAAATTACCAGACAATGAGCTGCCTGAGATAGCCTTTGCAGGAAAATCAAACGTTGGAAAGTCATCACTTATCAATGGACTTTTAAACAGAAAATCACTTGCGAGGACTTCGTCTTCACCGGGAAAAACACAGACGATTAATTTTTATAATATTAATAAATCGTTATATTTTGTTGACCTTCCGGGATATGGTTACGCTAAGGTATCCCAGGAAATAAGAAATAAATGGGGCAAGATGATAGAAAAGTACCTCCATAAATCAAATCAGCTTAAGCTGGTATTTTTGTTGGTTGATATAAGGCATGATCCCGGAGAAAATGATGTCACCATGTATAATTGGATAGTGGAAAACGGTTTTGAACCTGTTATCATAGCTACAAAACTTGACAAAATAAAAAGAAGCCAGCTTTTAAAAAATCTTAAAGCAATCAGATTAAAGCTTGGCATGAGTACAGAGGATACAATAATTCCATTTTCATCAGTAACCAAACAGGGTGTAGATGAAATCTGGGAACTAATCAACAGCCGCATATAAAACGGGCGTGAGCCTTGTTTTATAATATAACAGATGGTTGTGATAGCAGTTATCCCGATTTGTTTAAAATCAAAAACGATAATTCGCATATATGTGCTCAGAAATCGAACTGTTTGAGCGAAGCGAGTTTTCGATTTCGTGCACATATAAAGAATTTGAGTGCTTTGATTTAACAAATCGATGGATAGCTATCACAACCACCTGTTTATATTATGAGATAAGGCTCACGCCTGTTACTTTATTCTGAAGTCCAGAGTTCGTTTACGAGATAGTCATATATACCTGAGCTTTTGGCACGCCAGTTGTTACAGATTGTTTCTGCCTGGGATTTGGCAGGTACATCAAATTTCAAGTCTATAAGAGTTTCACGCCTGTCTTTAATGACACATTTAACTGTATACCAGTTTGTATCATTGAAATAATAGTCAGCGTAAATTTCAGATTCGTTTTTTACATTAATTTTTTCTTTTTTTAAGTATTCAAGAATATCTTGCTTAATTGCGTAAGGAAGTCTGTTTTCAAAATATGAGAGGGCTTCCTCACCAAGATTGGTTATTTTATAGTGAATGGTGTCGCGTATTGTATCTGTAGATATAAAGTTGCTATCTATCAGTTCACTCAATGATTCGTGAAGGTTAAACACATTTGTGTACTCTTTACCTACAATAAAATCTGATATCAGGGTATTAGTCATGGTGTAATCTGTTCTGTCAAGCATAAAAAGAATTATTAATTTATATAACAATAAACCTTCCATACTAAATTTAACCTCCAAAACTTTGCCGAAAAATTTGTCGACAAATAGAATAATACGACAAATGCTTGTAAAAAGCAAGAAATTATTAATTTTTAGTTTACGTTCTTAAAAAAATGTGTTAATATACATTTATCTAAATGACAAGTGGTCATAATATTTCGTACGTCCGCTTATACCCGGAGACAAATTATTATATGTATTATTTTGTGATTTAATCTAGTTAAAAATTAAATTTAGTCAAAAAAGGAGAAAAAATGGATTTTAAAAAAGCATCGTTAGCAGAGTTAAGACAGTATGCGAAAGATAAGGGAATTAGAAATATATCAACTCTAAAGAAGGGTGAGCTTGTGGAATTGCTTGAAAATGTTGAAAAGCTCACTTCGAAAAAGTCAGCCACAGGTGATGGAGAGCCTAAGACCGAAGCAGCTAAAACAGAAGATGTTAAATCAGAAATTAAAAAGACTAC
>JAFUEG010000333.1 GCA_017464045.1 Lachnospiraceae bacterium | reverse complement strand
TTTTTCGCTAAAGCACGTATTTCTCCATCATCTAAAGTTACCTTTCTTATTTTATTTCCAAACATATGATTTACCGTAGTAGACTTCCCAACCTGTCTGGAACCGTAAATAACAATACAAGGAAATGACCCGGCAGCTTCTTTTATTGCATTTTCGATTATTCTCTTTTTATACACAGTTACACCCCCTTCTTTAATTTTTTATATTTTATCATAATGCGACCAAAATTACAATGCAATGTTATTTTGGTCGTATAAATACAAATGCATTCATACCCTGTTTTGTAAATTATTTTATAAATGGATTTTTAATTTACTGTGCATTTAATCACGTGTATAATACAAATAGATGGAAATGACTTTATAATACGAGGTGAATAAAAATGATAACAGTTAATCTATATTATACAGGCAAAAACGGCAACGCTCGAAAGTTTGCCGAAGAGATGGAAAGCAGCAAAACGGCAGATATGATTCGTGCCGAAAAAGGAAATGTTAGATACGGACATAATCTTTAGTTACAGGGTTACCGATTTATTTCTTAATTACCCAATGTCCATTCTTCTTAGCACCTGCTCTATCAAGAATTTGCTTTTCTTTAAGTTTACTTATAGCCCTTGTTACTGTAGGTCTGCTATACCCTGTTCTTTCCATTATTTCTGAAATCAAAATATAATTATCCGCCATAATAATGTCAAATATATTTTTTTCTTTTAAGGAAAGAATTAAAGTATCATTTAAAGTATCATTTTGCAGATTTAAAGTATCATTTTCAATAGACTTTTTGTATTCAAATATATTCTCTTCAAGATTATGGATATGATGTTGTAACATAAATTCCATAAATGATGCTGCATTACCTTCATCTTGAGATTCAGCAAGACTTTTAATATATTTTTCTCGAAATTCTTTCTTTACAATGGATGGAATAACATTAAATTCCGCCTGAAGCATATTCATTACTAATCTGGATAACCTTCCATTTCCATCAGCCCATGTATGAATATAAACCAGATTATAATGAGCCATAAAACTTAATTCATAAATACCGTCTATATCACCAGCAATAATACTCTTTCTCTTAGCATTAAGCCAACTACAGAAATCTTCAAGCCTTTGAGGAACTTTTTGGTAAGACATATAGCTCTTTCCACCCCTTCCGGCAGTTACATTCAAAAGCCTCAAGTCCCCATTCGAGCTGCTGAAATTACCATTCATCGTCTTATATTCCGTTCCGGTATTTTTCATAACTATGCCTGCCAAATAACAAAGCAACTTAACACTATAATCCTGATGTTGTGAAGCAAGTTTTATTGCCTCATCATAAGCATTTTTTAGGTCAAGATTCATCAACTGTTCTACAAGCGGTTTATCAGGACTAATACCTTCATCAAACAATAACTGATTTTCAACTTCAGTAACTGTTGAGCCCTCAACTGCAGTAGAATGAGTGATAACAGAATATAGGTAAAGCTTATCATAATCTATCTGTTCTGTAATTCCCAATGTCTTGTATTCATTTATAATATCTGTCAGTTTGCTCATGAATACATCACTTTCCTTCCTTCATAAAAATAATCATAACATAATATTATTGTATATTCCAAATATTTTCTTGATTATCTTTATTTATTCCATAATCTCATAAACCTTATCCATATCCATAAACTCTCTTAAGGTATCTGCAAGCTTGTCATATTCTGCTTCTTTAATATCCTTATAGCTCTTTATATCAATATTTACAAGATTAACATTCTTTCTTTCTGCCAATGCCTTTATGATTGTTTCTGCTATATCGCCTTTATCAAATATTCCGTGTACATAGGTTCCGTAAACATTTCCCTTTTGAACCACAGAACTGTCTGCATTATCTTTATTGTCCTTATTATCTGCACTCTCAGAAACGCCCATATGTATCTCATAGCCTTCAAATTCTTTTCCCGATAATGCTTCAAATAAACCTGTCAGATTTCCAATCCTTCCGCTTATCTGCTTACGTGTTTTTTCTTTGCAGATATGCGTATCTATAGGAAGAAATCCCATACCTTCTATGCATCCGCCTTCTTCATGTCCTTCCTCGTCGTAAATCATATTGCCAAGCATCTGATAACCGCCACAGATTCCGAAAACCGGTGTAGATGAATACGATCTTTTTTCATACTCTTTGTTACCATCTATACCTGCCAAATCCAAATATTCTTTTTCTTCACTTGCCAACTTCTTAATCTTAGCTTCGAATCCGCTTTCTCTTAGCCACCTCATATCCCCAATCGTATTCTTACTTCCGGGAAGAATTATCATATCAGGATTACCAAGTGAATTTACATCATTTACATAGCAAAGATTAATTATGTCCGTCTGTTCAAATACATTAAAATCCGTAAAATTAGATATATGAGGAAGTCTGATAACAGCTATATCAATCTTAAACCCTCCATCAATTTCATTATTTATCAAGCTTAAATCACTATCGTTTTTGTATACTTTTACACTTTTATCGAATCTATTTTGAGTTATTCTTTTTTCATCAAATCGTTCCGTCAGGCTGTCCTCGTCATCAAGGTTAAGACTCATATACGGCACTACTCCGACAACATCAACATTACCTTTTTCCGAAAGCTCCACTATACCCGGATCAAGTATTGTCTTATCACCACGGAACTTATTTATAACAAGTCCCTTAACACGTGCCCTCTCATCCTCTTCTAAAAGCATAAGCGTACCAAGAAGCTGCGCAAATACACCGCCCCTGTCTATATCACCCACAAGGATAACAGGAGCATCTACAAGCTTTGCAATGCCCATATTTACGATATCAT
>JAFUEG010000332.1 GCA_017464045.1 Lachnospiraceae bacterium | reverse complement strand
TGGCGTATAAATAATGATGAGAGATATGTGTGAAAAGGGAGTGGGATATTATACATATCTTTTCGCCATATATAGAGAACTTTCAGGAGGAGAAGAACCATGCAAAACTGGTTAAAAGAAGCAGTATTTTATGAGATATATCCTCAAACATTTTATGATACCAACGCTGATGGAATAGGTGACATCCGCGGAATTATTGAAAAGCTTTATTATATATCAGAGCTTGGATGTAACGCTCTTTGGATAAATCCTTGCTTTGATTCACCATTTAAAGATGCCGGATATGATGTAAGGGATTATAAGAAAATAGCTCCAAGATACGGAACCAATGATGATATGAAGGAGCTTTTTGAGACCGCACACAGGAAAGGTATTCGTGTACTTTTGGATCTTGTGCCGGGACATACTTCCGAGGAACATATATGGTTTAAAGAAAGTGGAAAAGCAACTAAAAATAAATATTCAGGCAGGTACATTTGGACTGATTTCTGGATTAAGGGTATAGCAAATCATCCGTATATAGGCGGTGAAACTGAAAGAAACGGTACATATATGCTTAACTTCTTTAAGTGTCAGCCGGCACTTAATTATGGATGGAAGGAAAAGAAGGAAAGCTGGCAGACAGGCATGTATGAGGAAGATGCACTTGCAACCAGAGAGGCGATAAAGGATGTTATGCGTTTCTGGCTTGATATGGGCTGTGACGGTTTTCGAGTGGATATGGCTGACTCACTTGTTAAGGATGATGATGAGGATAAGTCCGGTACCTGTGAGGTATGGCGTGATATAAGAGCTATGCTTGATAATGAATATCCTGAGGCTGCTATGGTTTCTGAATGGAGCAATCCACGCCTTGCTGTAAACAGTGCAGGTTTTGATATGGATTTTTATCTAGATCATTGGCATAACGGATACAATACACTTATGCGCGATTATGAGTCAAATGAAGTTGATAACAGTTATTTTAAGAGTGATGCGGATGGTGATATAAACAGGTTTTTGGAGGACTATCTCACAAAATATAATCTTACCAAAGATCAGGGATATATAAGCTTTATGACCTGTAATCATGATACGATAAGACCAAGCTTTAATTTAAGTGAAGATGAATTAAAGGTTGCATATGCATTTTTATTTACCATGCCTGGAGTACCGTTTTTATATTATGGCGATGAGATTGGTATGAAATATATACCGGATATGCCTTCAAAGGAGGGCGGATATACACGTACCGGAAGCAGAACGCCTATGCAGTGGAATAATGGTTTAAATGACGGATTTTCAACAGCGGAAAAGAGGCTTTTATATCTGCCGGTTGATGAGAGCGAAGCCGCAGTATCAGTGGAAAAGCAGATTGAAGATGAAACCTCGCTTTTAAATACTGTGAAGAAGATACTGGCTTTAAGACATAAGTACGAAGACCTGCAGGCAGACGGTTCATTTGAAGTTATTTGCAGTAAAAAGGATGAAACCTTTGTCTATAAAAGAGGCAGTCTGATTATATCGGTAAATCCAAAAAACAAAGCGGCTTCAACCGGTGTTGATGTAAGCGGATATGAGAAAATATTTGAGATAGGCGGGATGGATGGAAAACTAGTCAAACCGCAATCCTTTATAATTTTTGAAGAGAGATAATTGATATGAACGAGAGTATACTTTTAAAATTAGAGAGCCTGCACAATACCAGAGATCTTGGCGGAATGGTAACGAAGGATAATAAAAGCATAAAAAAAGGAAAGCTTATAAGAAGCGGACATTTGTTTGATGCGAGTGAAAATGATTTAAAGAAGCTTTCAGATTGTGTAGATGTTATAGTTGATTTCCGTACGGATAAGGAAAAGGATGAAAAGCCCGATCCCGTTATCGGACAGACTGATTATTATCATCTCCCGATAATTGAAAGTCTCACAGCAGGTGTTACAAGAGAAAAGGATGCTGATGAAAATGCGATGGAAATGCTCATGATGGAACCGGAAAAAGCAAAAGCATATATGTGTAATACATATATAGGCTTTGTCGGAGGAGAATTTCCGATTTCCCAATATGAAAAGTTTGTTAGGCTGTTACTTGATGATAGGGATAAGGGAGTATTGTGGCACTGTACGGCAGGTAAGGACAGAGCAGGCTTTGCATCAGTGATTGTTGAAGAGATTTTGGGAGTGGAGAGAGACGTTATAAAAGAGGACTATCTTAAAACTAATGTGTATCTTAAAGAGGATATAAAGGCTCTTGTTAATATGCTTCAAAATATGACAGGTGTAAAATCTGAAAAATCCGAGGAGGCGTTAAAGTATCTATTTGGTGCCGAACCGGATTATCTGGATACGTTATATAAAAAGATTGATGATAAGTTCGGAAACTTTGAGAACTTTATAACCTTTGGTTTGCATATAAGCAAAGAAGAACAAGGAAGACTTAAGGAAAAATATTTGGAGTGAAATTTTGTGATATGGGACGTGCTCCCTGTCACATCAAGGTCAAAAATTAATGAATAATATATACAGGCAGTTGAAAGAAAAGTTCATAATGAGGGATGCATTTTCTGATTGGAAGGATTATCGTGAGAGTCTCACAGATATCGTTTTATCATATCCGGGGGAAAAGCTTGCCATAGTAGGTGCAGGAAGATGTAATGATATAGATGTAAACAAACTTTATGAAACATTTTCCGGTATAACCCTGATTGATATAGATGAGGAAGCAATGAGAGAAGGAATAGCACGTCTTGATGATGTAAATATTGAAAAGACGGAAATAAAAAGACTTTCCATAAACGGACTTTATGAAGAAGATATAGATGCGTTTTGTGATAAACTTCTTTCTTATGTAAGGTCGGAGGGAAAAAATCTTACCCATGAAAAGTATGAAAAAAAGATTTGTGATATGCTTAATGTTTTAAAAGAGCGTATGATTTCCAATATGGAAGAGCTTGAAGATTATTTTACAGGAGAGAGCTTTGACATAATCTTATGTAACGGAGTTTTCAGTCAACTTTTATCAATGCTATCATTTTTTATTAATTCGGTTTCCCAAAGTATAATTGATGCCGGAATTTTTGATTCACAAAAGACAACTCAAAAAACAGAAGCATATCTGACACAGATAAATAATGAGCTTATTCCTGTTATAGTAAACATACTTATTGATTTCGCAAATAAGACGGTGATTTTCGGTAATGAATATTCAGAGGACGGTAATATCGAAGGGGCATATCAATGTATAAAATATACAAGAGAAAAATATAAGCCTAAAGAAAGATATTTAAAGTGGAGTTTTAACATAAAGGAAAAAACAGAGTATGATATGCTTATTCAGATAATAAATAAAAATATTGAGCTTTGAGATAGAAAAGGAAAACATATGAATATACTGATAGCAATGGATTCCTTCAAGGAAAGTCTCACGTCCCTTGAAGCGGGAAATGCTGTACGTGAAGCAATTATAAATAATTACAAAGATGCAAATGCTGAGGTTTTTGAAGTCGCAGATGGCGGAGAAGGATTGACCGAGGCATTACTTTCTATGCGTGATCATAAGATAAGAAAAATCCGTGTTACAGGACCTGTCGGTGAAAAGGTTGAAGCTTTCTATGGCATTTATAACAAGGACGGTAAAAAATGTGCGGTTATGGAAATGGCAAAGGCTGCAGGTCTTGCACTTGTGCCGGAAGAAAAAAAGAACCCGTTTTATACTACAACCTATGGTGTAGGCGAGATGATTCTTGACGCCATAAAGGAAGGATGTCAAAGTTTCATAATAGGAATTGGAGGAAGTGCAACAAATGATGCGGGTATAGGTATGCTTCAGGCATTGGGATTTCATTTCCTTCGTAAGGATAATAGTGAGGCTTCGTTTGGAGCAACAGCCTTAAGAGATACAGTAAGCATTTCTGATAAAGATGTTACGGATAAACTGAATAATTGTGAATTTCGTATAGTATGTGATGTGAAAAACCCTTTGTATGGTGATAGTGGCAGCAGTATGGTGTTTGCACCCCAAAAGGGAGCAACATATGAGCAGGCAAAGGATATGGATTCATGGATGAAGCGATATGTGGATATTGTTAAAAAATATTATCCAAAGGCAGATGCATCCGCAAGCGGTGCAGGTGCGGCAGGCGGACTCGGCTTTGCCTTTCAGGCATTTCTTGGAGCAAAATTGGAGCGTGGTATAGAGGTAGTACTTAACGAAAACGGATTTGCAAAGAGTGTTAAAGAGGCAGACCTTGTGATAACGGGTGAGGGAAAACTGGATGAACAAACTGCAATGGGTAAAGTACCTGTGGGGGTTGCGGAATATGCAAAGAAGTATGGCATAAGAGTAATTGCGTTTGGCGGTCTGGTTGATAAGGATTCGGTAGATATGCTTAAAGCTTGCGGGATTGATGAATGTTATCAAATCACACCTGAAGAAATGGATATCAGGGAGGCATTAAAAAGGGATATTGCGATAGACAATCTCAAGAAAAAAGTGGGTAATATTATACACAGTTGAAAGAAATAAAAATTAGTGTTATAATTTTTTTACATCTACGAAAGGGGAAGTAGATGAATTTTTTCGAGTATGTGGTTAGTTATAACTAACATATATGGAGGCTTTGATTATGGAGAAATATCATATTGAAAAAAATACCGTGCAGGAGACTTTAATTATTCCGTTATATGGCAGAAAACTCTGCTCGGATAATTTTCCGCATCTTTTTAAGGATGAGGAGGCAAATCGTATCTGCAATATGCTGGATTATGATTTTTCCGAAAAAGGAAAAAAGATGGAAAAGGGCATAGGACTCTTTGGTGCCCTTGAGGTTGCCCAAAGACAATACGACCTTGCGTGGGAGGTAAAGGATTATCTTAAAAAGCATCCAAATGCAGCTGTGGTAAATCTTGGCTGTGGCTTGGATGATACATTTAGAAAGTGCGATAACGGAACCTGTAAGGGTTATAATATCGATATGCCGGATGTTATAGCAATAAGAAATGAACTTCTTCCTGCCGGCGACAGAGAAAAAAACCTGGCATATGATTTAAATGATTATAGTTGGATGGATGAGATAGATGCCGGTGACGGAGCAGTATTTTATGCTGCGGGAGTATTTTATTATTTTAAGACAGAGGTTTTGAAAAAGCTTTTTTCGGCTATGGCTGAAAAATTTCCAAAGGGTGCACTGGTATTTGATGCGTGCAATAAAAGGGGAGCAAAGATGATGACAAAGACCTGGCTTAAAGAAGCGGGTATAAGTGATGTGGGTGCATTCTTTTCTGTTGAGGATTATAAGGAGCTTGAAAGCTGGAGCGATAATTTTAATTCCGTTTCGGCAAAGAGTTATATGCGTGGCTACAGAGACATATATAATGATGTAAAGGGTGTACATAGAACGATGATAAAATTTTGTGACAAGATGGTTTATATGAAGATAATAAAAATTGAGTTTAAGTAATGCTATTTATGACTTGATTTTAATTATAGATAAGGAGAGATAAAATGGGATTATTTAAAGATTATGTGAGTCAGACAAGAAAGCCGGAGGGAACACTCGGTAAAATGATGCTAAAGGGAATGAACAGTGGTCACGCTAAGATGGCTGACTGGGGTCTTTCACATTTGACTAAGATTGCACCAAAGGAGATAGCGGAGCTTGGATGCGGCGGTGGAAGAAATGCGGGAGAGCTTCTTAAGAAATATAGTGATGCAAATGTAACTGCTATAGATTACTCACCGCTTTCTGTTGAAAAAGCAACTGAATACAATAAAGCAGAGATTGATGCCGGAAGATGTGTCATAAAAGAAGGTGATGTTTCCAAACTCCCTCTTGAAGAAGGTAAATTTGACCTTGCTACGGCATTTGAAACAATTTATTTTTGGCCGGGACTTGAAAAGTGTTTTGGTGAGGTGGCAAGAATATTAAAACAGGACGGATACTTTATGATTGTAAATGAATCTGATGGAACAGATAAGGCAAGCATCAAGTTTGAAAAAATTATTGAAGGTATGAAAGCTCATACAGCTAAGGAGATTGAAGATGCACTTAAGGCTGCTGGATTCTCTAAAGTAAAAGTTGACCACCACAAGTCAAAACCGTGGATAACAGTTTTGGCAAAAAAATAGTTTCATAGATAAGCATTATGGCCTACGGATTTGAATTTGTAGGCTATTTTTTATGGTGATATTTATTGTTAAAATTAAAAAAATATATTATAATTAATAGTTGAACATTTGAGACGAAGAAAAATAATGGAGAAAAGAATGAAGATTAAGGTTATTGATAATGTTGTTTTTGCTGATTACAACGAGTTAAAAGTCAATAATATGATTGTGAATCAAATAGCTAATCACACAGTTGAGACATGGCAGCCTGATAGAAAAAGCTTTGAGAAAGGAAGCAATACCAGACAGGGAAAAATTGCAGAAGAAATAGTTGAGTTTTTTTGGCAAATATATTTCGGGGATTATCTTTTTACAAAATCATACGATGAAATACGTAATGATAATTATAAAAAGCATGCTCCATTTGATTTTTTGATATGGAAATCCGCAGAGTTGGACATTACTCCGATAGAAAAAGCTATTAGAAACGACATTGATTCTACTAATAACGAATTTGTAAAGCTTAGTGAATATACAAGAGATTTATGCAAAAAAAAGAACGTAAAAATTGTTGAAGTAAAATCCACAAAAATAAGGGATGAATTAAAGACACAGGCTCATTTTGAAGGAGATTACAAAGATACTGAATCTGTAAAAAAATTAATAAGTACAATTAAAAGAAAGGATGACGTTTTTTGTTATCCGTATTATAAGAGAAGTGAGACAAATCATAATTATAACTTTAATGATTATTGCATATATGTAAAATCCATGGAGCCTTCTTTAACAGGTTATGATGGAGAAGAACTTAAGAGTAAAGTATTGGATATAGAGTTGGAAAAACAATGTTGCGATATTTTTGTCAGAGTGTACTTGGATTCGTCTGCTAACATAGGATTTGTTTTTGGTTGGATGAAAAGAGAGAACTTACTTGACAATGAAGTGATTTTTAAACGTATGCCTAAGAATAACAAGTCAGAAGATGCTCTTTATTTTACAAAGAATCTTCAGAAGGCTGAAAGTATTGTAAATTTACCGATATTGTTTGGAAGTGATGGATTTGTTTATGCAAATCCATTTACCTCAACAAACTTTTATCATAAAAATAGAGATTGTCGTTATTTAAGCAGGGTAATGCAATGTGATTTAATAGTATACCGAAATGAAAATGAAGCAGTTTCAAGTGGCAGGTTTTCGCAAAGATGCAGAGACTGTTTTGTATAAGAAGGAGAATTACGATAAATGGATAAGATGAGATTTGAATCTGTGGATGGAGTTGAAAGAAATATCTCAAAGATTGAAGAGTTATTTCCGTCATGCATCAAAGAAGGCATAGATGATGATGGTAATATTTGTAAAGGAATAGATTTTGATGCTTTAAAAATTTTATTAGGTGATGAATTACTGGGTGAGGAAAAATGCGAATATGTTTGGGTTGGAAAAAGAAATGCAATTATTGAAGCTAATAAACCTATTAAAAAGACTTTAAGACCTATTGTAGAAGAATCCGTAGAGTGGGATTCTACCGGAAATATATATATTGAAGGCGATAATCTTGATGTTTTGAAATTATTACAGGAAAGTTATCTTAATTCCGTAAAAGTCATATATATAGATCCTCCGTATAATACAGGGAATGATTTCATTTACCTGGATGATTATAAAATGGATGATGAAACATATAATGAAGAAATAGGTGCTTATGACGAGGATGGAAACCGCATGTTCAGAAATACTGACACTAATGGCAGATATCACTCTGACTGGTGCAGTATGATTTATTCCAGACTTTTGTTGGCTAGAAATTTACTTACCCATGATGGGGCTATTTTTATTAGCATAGATGACAATGAACAGGAAAATTTAAAAAAAATATGCGATGAGGTGTTTGGAGAAAAAAACTTTGTCAATTGTTTTATTTGGAACTGTTCTACAGCAGGGGGCATCAGACCCAAATTTGCCAGTAAAACACATGAATATATTTTTTGCTATGCAAAAGATAAGACTGAGCTTACAACTTTTTTTGCTCCATTATCTGAAGAAGCAATAAAGATGTATAATCAAAAAGATGAAAAAGGTATATATAGAGACAAGGATTTTGTTTTTAAAAATAAGTCTTCTAATATTAACCAGAAGTATGAAATAGTTTGTCCGGATGGAGAAAAAGTTTATCCTAAAGATGGATATATCTATAGATATATAAAAGAGAGATTTGATGAAGCTTTGCGTGATGGTTTAGTTACATTTAAGAAAACTTCAACGGGACCTTTGATTAACTCTGATAAAGAACAGGCTCATTGGAATATTTATATAAAAAAATATTTAGGAAATGCAATGGGGGCTCCATCAACGCTGATTCCAAAAGATTCTATAAGTATTTATAATGTTGGAACACAGTGCGTACAGGATTTATTTGATGGTACTAGAGTTTTTGAAAATGTAAAGCCGGTCAATATGATACAGTATTTTATCAATATGGTTGCAGAAGAAGGAGATATAGTTATGGATTTTTTTTCCGGATCTGCAACAACAGCACAAGCCGTTATGTAAACAGAAATAGATAAAAATATAAATCTTAATTATATTTTGGTGCAGGTTCCTGAAAAATGTGATGAAAAAAGTGAAGCATATAAAGCCGGTTATTCAACTATATGTGAAATTGGAAAAGAAAGGATAAGGAGAGCTGTCAAAAAACTCAGGGCAGAAAAAGATTGCAACGATAAAGATTTTGGTTTCAGGGTTTTTAGGATTGATGAATCAAATATGAAAGATGTCTACTATTCGCCATCAGATATAAGCCAGTCTTTACTGGCAATGCTTGAATCGAATATTAAGGAAGACCGATCATCGCTTGATTTGTTCTTTGGATGTTTATTGGAGTGGGGATTGCCATTATCATTATCGTACAAGTCTGAAAAGATTGAAGGTTGTATGGTACACACATACAATGAGGGTGACTTAATAGCATGTTTTGATGAAAATATCCCGGATTCGTTATTTAAGGTAATTGCAAAGCGGCATCCGCATCGTGCCGTGTTCAGAGATAGCAGTTTTAGTGGAAGCACAGAAAAAATAAATGTTGGAGAGATCTTTAAGATGATTGCTCCTGATACACGTGTAAAGGTTATCTAAGGGGATCAATATATGAAAATAAAGTATAAAAACCAGAAATTCCAAGCCGATGCAGCAAAAGCTGTTGTTGATGTTTTTGCAGGACAACCATATCTTACGCCAACCTATATGATGGATAGGGGATTAGGATACATACAACAAAGCATAACTGATGATGTCGATTATATCGGTTGGAGTAACCAGAAAATTGTTCCTGAATTAAATGATGAGTTGATTCTGGAAAATTTAAAAAAAATTCAAAGAGCAAATCAGATTGAACCCTCAAATATACTTGAAGGAAGAAGTAATGGATATAATCTTACCATAGAGATGGAAACAGGTGTTGGTAAAACTTATACTTATATCAAAACAATGTATGAGCTGAATCGTGCATATGGATGGAGTAAGTATATTATAGTAGTCCCGAATATTGCAATTCGTGAGGGTGTATATAAATCCTTTGACATGACTCAGGAACATTTTGCTGAAGAATATGGAAAGAAAATTCGCTTTTTCATTTATAATTCGTCCAAACTTACAGACATAGAACATTTCGCATCGGATAACTCAATCAATGCAATGATTATAAATTCACAGGCATTTAATGCAAAGGGTAAGGAT
>JAFUEG010000331.1 GCA_017464045.1 Lachnospiraceae bacterium | reverse complement strand
GGCTCGGTCATCGACAGGATAAACAACGATCTCGGATATGAGCCTGACAACATTCGGTTCGTAACAAATCTGGAATCTCTGAATAATAAGCGCCAAACGCTCCGTTTTTGTGTTGATGATATAGACCAGCCTCTCACAGAGTGGAGCCGCAGGACAGGGATCGGGTATTATACGATCTTGAAGCTTTACCATTATGATAAGCAAGCTCTTGCCGAGCTGCTCAGAAATGCAATTGGCGCTGAGTAATACTTATTTGCGGACAAACGGATAAAAAATGCCCACCGAGCCTTTTTAGACTTGGTGGGCATAATGTTTAGTTGTTAGTGTCGAGTATAGAAGCGAAGTGTGTCTGCTCTTCCTTTGGAATTTTAAGTACATCCATAGCCTGTTGTGCAGTAAAATCAAGGGTTTCCATCAGACTCTTTATGCAGTGAACCAACGCCTGCTCTCTGCCCTGAGCTAAACCGGTCTGTATTCCTCTTTTAACGCCATTTAATTCAACAGCCATACCGAAATTACTCATTTCATGCACCTGCTTTCTCTTTTCAAAACTTTCTGTTGTGGACAAAAGCGTACTCAAAAGACGTATGATACTATTATCACCTTCATAAACCAATTATATCATACGAGCGGTAAAGTGTCAATGGAGATTAACAGTATTTCCTCTGTTTTTAAGTTTGTTTTTGATCAAAATCCGTTACCAAAAGTATTGAACGTATTATCCGGCATATATCCGCCCATACTAATTGATGTTCAGAGTTTCATGTCTATATCCAAGTATAATTATATAGTAATCAGCATCTAAAATCTGATACCATTCGGCTGGTTTCTGTCTGTTGAGTATAAAACGAAAACCTTTCTGTTCGACTGTACCCCGACACCGATCATCATTCCAAGTCCCGCCTGTCCTCTGGAATTGGTACAGCTGTGAGCCGAGATGATTTTAACAGCGGGATTCTTCGCTTGCAGTTTTTGAGATATATTCGATTTATCGACAAAAAATAAATGAGTGTATTCATGCTCGGCTATCTGATATAATTTATCATTTTCTATTCCTGTCCGTACCATATCTATTTTTACAGATGATATCTTTGAATGATTTGCCAGTAAACCATAGGAATTCCTTGTTTCAAAATTGACGGATATTTGTGAAATATCCTTGATGTCTGTCAACGCATTATTTGCATCACGAAGCGAATTAAAGTGTAATGTTTCAAGCCTTGGTGTATTAAATTCAGCTGGTGAGACAGTTTTCTCAGGTTCAGTTTTATTACACATAAGCGGTTCTGCACTCATGCTATAGAGCTGCACACCACACATATTACAAAATCTTGCGTTTTCTCTTAACTGTGCACCGCAAAGCGTACAATACTTCATATTCATAATTAATACCTCCGTTATGTTCCGTTTTTAAAACGGTTGTGTTTTTTGCTTACACTTATTAGAGAAAATCGGTCAAGGAAAAGTTTAGGATATTTTGTAAACGTTATATTAACATTTGATTAACCACAAAACAACAAAAAGCTGTGCAGTTTAGCTGCACAGCTTTTTTTACCACTCCTCAGGAAGAGTAATATCTAGACAATTTAAAAAAGAAGTGTCATTTCTTAACCATGTATTGTTGCCAAAATCTACGTCATTATAATCAGACATGTGTATTTTTTCAAGCTCATTATAGTTATATATAACCACATTATCCGGGAATTTTAAGTGATTAGGACTATGTTCAGTTGTCCATAATAGCCAGCGATAGCTGTTGAATTTGAAATAAAGAATCCCATCGATCATTTCAAAGTATTTAGATCCATTTTCAACTACAACATTTTTCCCCGCTGAAATATTATCATCTAAAAAGTAATTGCTTTTTTCTATTCCTGTATTGTATCTTTTTATTTCATCCTGCATAGATTTTATATAACTAACTACATCAGTTGTAAGGGTATCCCTATCTAAGAATTCAAGCCATACATACGATGTTGAATATGAATCGTACTGATAATAAATTTCACATGCATCTTTAGATATATGTGCTGTTCCCGAATTGTCCAATATTATATTTTGAGTATAATAATTCTCATCATTAGTCGATTTATTGTATGCTCCATACTCATCAACATAATCATAATCTGTACCTCCTTGTGTAACCCAAACATAAGAATACGAATCGTCTTTGAGCACATCATTCTGATATGTAGCTGTGTGGTTATTTCCATCATGAACAAGATCTTTAGGAGAAATATAAACACCATCATGTTTAATTCCTATATTATAATCAATAAGCAAAGCACATAAATCAAAACTCCTGTTATCTTCTTTGGCAGTTGTATAATTTATTACTACCGTTCCGGTATTTGCCTCTCTTTTTATACTATTAATAGTTGTTATATTTCCTGTTTCAGGATCATAACAATACTTTTTTATTCCAATATATCCTACTTTATCATCATAATGACCAAATTCAATATCCTCCCATTGTTCTTCCTGAGTTGTGCTTTCATCATAATTATCCCCGTCTACTTGTCCAACATCATCATAATAAGTTATCACCTGCTGAGTAGGCTGTGTCTGCTGGTTTGGCTGTGTAGTACGTAT
>JAFUEG010000330.1 GCA_017464045.1 Lachnospiraceae bacterium | reverse complement strand
GGGTTCAAGGCACCGACATAAAATAAGGAGAAGAAATTTGATTTAACAAATTTCTTCTCCTTATTTTATGCCGGTGATGGGACTTGAACCCATACGCGGTTGCCCGCAACAGATTTTGAGTCTGCCTCGTCTGCCAATTCCGACACACCGGCTCAGCAAATGAAAATATATCATATTTTAAAATTTATGTCAAGAACTGAACCCTCTGCCACAAAATTATTCAATCTTTTTTGCCACAACAACAAATCTACCCTCATCTGCATGGTAAGCACAGGTAGACAGGGTTATCAGTTTATCTCCATAAACTGCAGACTCGAATATATTATAAGGTGTTCGTTGCCTGCATTCTGATACATATGAATCAAACTCTTCTGATAAACCGGCATCAAAAAAAGTATAATACTTAAATCCTGCATAATTCTCGTCATAAATCTCTGTTCTAAATGCAGCAATTACTTCATACTTTCCATCACCATATATAGTGTCAAACTGAATATACTTATGCTCTTTATAAAAATCCTCATCTTCATATTTTAGAATATCATGAAACATCTTGCCATTTTTCATATTATGACCATAAATAATCATATTATCGCTTGGTCGTGATACATCAGCAGATGTATCAACAAACAAGGTACCATTACCATTATAATTTTTATCAAAATCTCTGTGAAGATAATACTCCTCATCGTCCATGGTCTGCATTACCGGATAGTCAATTTCAGTACCCGCAATAGTAAGCCATCCTATAAAATCATTATTTTCACGAAAAATCTTTGCATATTTCTTTTGTACTTTAGTACCGTTTACATATACAAATTCTATCTTTTCACCATCATCCTTAACGATAGTCTCTTCTTCAACAACTTCAAATTCTGTATCATCTTCTTCTACAATCATTTCCTTAAGTTCATCGACTTTTTTATCAATCTTCTTTGCCTGCCAAAAATACACAATAAGATAAATAGAGCAACCGACAAATATACTTATAAGAATAGTCATTGCAATTATATATAAAGTCTTATAAAGTTTCTTTTTTCTTGATTTAGATGATTTTTTACTGCCCCCTTTACTACCTGGCGCATCATTATTTACAATCTTATTTGTATCATTTTTATCATTTAATAAATTTTTATCATCATTCTTTTCTTCTTTTACTTCATTTTTATTATCTGAATCTTTATTTGCAACTAATCTATAAGATTCTTCTAAAAGCTTTTCGATATCCATATCTTCTAATTCTTTTGCCGCTACTTCGATATCCTTATTATCTGATGATTTATCAAGTTTTATTACTTCAATATCGTCATTTTCATTCATTATCTCAAAACACCTTTCAGTATTTTATTTCAAAAGCCTCAGAGGCATATCTCTGAGGCTTGCTGATATTAAAACCAAAATATAACAATTAAAAATACTTCTTGCTTCCCCACAGATTATTTTGTTTTAAAGTCGTATATTCCAAATACGCCTGTTCAAGTATCTGTTTCTCATTTGGGAATTTAAGAAGATGATAAGCCTCATGATACTTATAGTAACCTGAGTCCATAAAATACTCTTCTCTTTGTGGTTTGCTGTAATAGCTGTCAGCCATCATAAGATACCAGTGTACATCCTTGTTCACTACATCATATGAAGTGTTAAACGTGTAATTACTTTTTCCTACGTACTTTATGATCTGAGCAGCAACCCCTGTCTCTTCTTTTACTTCTCTTAAAGCGGTTTCGTTGTACTCTTCATCCTTCTCAACAGTACCCTTAGGTAAAACCCAGCCTTCATACTTGTTCTTGTAATTTTTATAAAGCAATAACACCTTGCCTCGAAAGATTACCACACCACCACAGCTTGTTGCTTCTACCATTGCAATTCCTCCTGCATCTTAAAAGATTGGTGTGTCACATATATCTCGCTCATTATATCAAATTTTATAATATATAGCAAGAAAATCATTTACATACATACCTAAATATAAATTAAAATCAAGACTTAATATAGGTATAAGCATAGCCCGCTATCACTCATGCTAAAATTATACCTATATTAAGCCTTGATTTTTCTATTAATATTATTTATTGTTGTAAATTATAATAAGTATCGAAAATGGTTCTTGCTACAGCTGATGCGGACACACCGTTTGTGTTGGAGTCCTCAACTACAACGCTTACACATATATCAGGATAATCAGGATTACTGAAACCTATAAACCATGAATTACAATTTCCCTCATTATCATATTCTGCAGTACCGGTTTTACCGGCTACATCATAAGATGAACCGCCAAAGTATCTTGCAGCTGTCCCGTAGTCACACACACCTTTCATATATTCAGTTAGTATGGCAGCTACTTCACCGGTCATGAGACTTCCATACGATTTACCCTTAAATGTTTTAATATTTGCGCCATCATCGTTTTCAATCGAATCAATCAGGTACGGTTTCATAAGGACACCACCATTGGCAATAGCTGATACAATCATAAGGTTATGAAGCGGAGTAATCCTCGTATCACCCTGACCTATAGCTGTCTGTGGCATGGCATCCCTAGGTGAAGTATCAGTTATAACAAATTCAGATTGATTATACTCTCCTTCAAAAGGAAGTTCAGTATTAAAAAGAAGTCCTTCTGCTGTTTTGTTAAATGAGCCAAAATCAAGACCCATTCCTATATTCGCAAATGATGCATTACACGAATACGCCAAAGAATCAGCAAGTGTTTCATGACCATGTGCAGTTGAATCGTAGCAATGAATATTTACTCCTGCATATATCTCACTGCCTGAACAATTATACTCATACAAATCAAAATCATAAGGATTTTCTCTTATATATTCTAGCAAGGTTACAACCTTAAAAGTCGAGCCTGGTGCATATAAACCCTGCGTAGCCCTGTTTAAAAGTACCGTACTCTCAGCACCCTCATCAGAATGAAGATATGCCCATACATTATCTATATCATTTGGATTAAAATCAGGTTTCGACACCATAGCAAGGATTTTTCCTGTAGAAGGTTCCATAACTATAACAGCACCATTACAGTTTCCAAGTGCATTATAAGCTGCTTCCTGAAGACTAAAATTAACTGTTGTAATTACATTGTCACCACGATTCTTTTCTTCTTTAAACTCTTTATATACCCTTTCAAATATATTAATATGACTTCTTAACATATAAAAATTTGCCTGAAGTTCAAGACCTGTTTTACCATAGCTATCATAACCCACAAGATGCGCAAACATATTATTATATGGATAGCTTCTTGTAGTATTTCCTGATTCATCAGTAGAGCTTGTAGCTATAATAACGCCATCACTGGTTATAATATCTCCACGCTCTACAACCTCCGCAAAAGAATTCTGTCTTCCGTTTCTTGAATTAGCTATAACAGTACCCGCTTTAAATTGCATAAAATATACAACATATGCCATCATACCAACGAAGACGGTAACCATAAAATATGTTATAACAAGTATTGGCTTGTTTTTTATCCTGTTATTTTCCGCTTTCTGTTTTTCTTTTTCAAGAAATTCTTCATCTTTACTGGTAAGGATATCCGGCTGCATCATATTCATATTGTTGTTTAATTGCCCTGATACGTTCTTTTTCCTTTTCATTTTTTGCCGCCTCTTTATTACTGATTACACAAACACCCTGAATAATTGAAAATATAATTAATGTACTCAATACCGAACTTACGCCATAACTTATAAGCGGAAGAGTTACTCCTGTTGATGGAATAAATTTTGTTACTCCTCCTATATTTAAAAATGATTGAAGTATATATATTACAGCATATCCAAAAGCTATATATTTATAAAAAGCCTTTCGTGATTTCATGGAAATATTAATAAATGATATAAATATACTTATTATAACCAGAATAAGTGCAAGACCGAAAATCACTCCAAGTTCTTCACATATAGCCGAAAAAATAAAATCACTTTCGCTTACTGGAATTGTATCCGCCTTGCCATTTCCAAGTCCTGAGCCAATATATCCTCCGGTTCCCATAGCAAAAAGGGACTGTGCAACCTGATATCCCCCTGTATCTATGTTAGCAAATGGGTTTTTCCATGCTTCAACTCTTACCATGACGTGTCTGAAAAGGGATTCTTTAAATAAAACATATCCACCCATAACAGCCAAAACTCCAAGTCCCAGTCCTCCAATCATGAAAACAGGTCTTGATGTAGCAAGATAAACCATAAACACATACGTAACATAAAAGATTACTGCTGCTCCCAAATCCTTTTCAAGAACCAAAACTCCCATATAACTTGCAGATATAACAGCATTTAAAAACAAATCCCCGAAGGTATTGGCTTTAACAAGCATGCTTGCTACAAACATAACAAATATTATTTTAACAAACTCCATAGGTTGAAGTGTAAATCCTTGTATACTTATCCAGTTTCTTGAACCATAAACCTCTTTTCCAAGTCCGGGAACCCAAACGGTTAGAAGAAACATAATTCCTATGACACCATAAAATACACCATATTTTCTAAGATTTCTCCATTTTTCCATAATAAACGGTATAAATGCAGTTATAACCAATCCGACTGTCGCAAAAATAAACTGCTTTATCGCAAGATTAAAATCCAGTCTTGTCAGAATTGTGTATCCGATCAGCAACAAAAAAGCTGTATTATTAGTCAAAAGCCTTGATGAATCCTTATAAATCGAATGAAATACAACCATATAAAAAATAGCCACAAAAATCTGCACGCCATAAAATATAAGAAGCTTAATACTTCCCATCCTGAGATACAATGTCAGATAGCAAAGAAAATGTATAATAAATACATACCCAATCTGCTTGTTGAGTTTTTTTCTCTTTGATTCCTCATCATTTGCCGAAAGTATCGTAAAACATTTAATTGTATAAAGCACCATAAACAAAATAATCAGATATTTTGATAATTCGCAAATAATATTAACCATATTATTCTACTCCTCTATACATATGTCCTGTCGTAAAAATCATATCAGGTTTTTTTCCTTCATAGTAATACTTCATAATAATATCTGTGGTTTTTTCATCCTCTGACGTGAAATTCATACGGTAAAATGAAGTCCTGCAGTCTTTTATTATATCATCTTTATCAAAATAAAGGTATGGTATACCATTATATATCACATTAACACATTCGCTGCATACCGATTCATCATAAAATGAATTGGATTTATCATCCTTAAGCCTGATTATTTCTCTTTTTTTGTCACACAAACCACGACTCTTTTTTATACAGTTGGCTGAAAGCATGACCTGTTGATGCTCGTATATACAAAGCTCCGAAGACATATCATTAAGAGCTTTTATCTCACTCACATTAAGTTCCTTAGGTAATTCAAAAACAACATTGTTATTTCTTTCCTCAAGAAATTTTCTTGCTATATTATTATAAGCATAAAGACCTGCTCCCAAAACGACATTCTTATTATAGTCTATTTCACATGAAAATGCATCTATATTTCTTACATATAAGCCATCAAATTCAATACCATCTGTATAATCATCATAATCAAAGTATCCGTGGATAACATATGGAAGATTAAGAAAAACCTTGATATTTCTTGAATTAATATCCTCCATCAGCTTTGAACCGGTTATACTCTCAATAAGTATCTTATCCATATATACGCCATATATATCAGGATATTTCAATACTGTTTCAAGCTGTTTTGGGGTTTTAATCCCTATTTTTAGTCTTGGCTTTACATAAGCTTTGTCTTCCTTTCGAAAATCCTTATCATAAGTTTTAAGGCTTATATACCCATCTGATTTTCTTTTATATTTCAATAAATGTTTCTTCTCAAGTTCTGCTATAGCTTCAAGTCTAAGTTTTTTTATAAGACTTGCCGGAACAAAGGCATCATTGTCCGCAATGATAAAAAGCTCTTTAAAATAATAATCTGTATCATTAATCTGATTCAACTTTTCTTTTATCAGTTCCTTATCGCAAGGTCTGCTATTCGATTTTTGAACAATCTCATTATCAATCTTTATACTGATAAAATCATCAGATTCACTATTTTCAGACTCACTATTTGCAATAAAATCTGCAAAAGATATTTCAATAGATAAAGGTTCGCCGATTTTTGCGGTAAATATTGCATTTAATGCAATTTTATCTTTTGGAATTATATCTTTAATTTCTTCAATCAAATGATTGCATCTTGTTCTGTAAACATCTGTACCTATGGAAATCATCCTGGTTTTAGGTGCATTGAGCCACACATCTTTTCCTGCTTTTTCATCAACACCTGATGTGATCTCTATAACACTTTTATCATTTAGTTTAATTTCGAGCACATCACCCTTGTACAAATCTTCTTTTAATCCAATCAATATCCGGCCGTCTTTTATATTTTTAAGCGTTCCAACCAACACACCACGGTTATTAGGTCTATCCTTTGAAATCATATCAGGTCCGTTATGCATAAAAAAATATCCGTCGCAAAAGCCGCCGCGATTATATATATTTGCAAGCCTGAATTTATATTTTAAAGCTTTTTTATCAGAAAATGTGCCGTTTAAATAATCATTTGTAAGTTCTTTGTATGCATCTACAGCCGAAGCCACATAATACTCATTTTTCATTCTTCCTTCAATTTTAAATGAATCGATACCTGCATCTGCAAGTTTTGGTATAAGCTCCAATGCACACATATCCTTCATGGATAAAATATATTGTCCCTCATAACATTTACGACATGGCTGTGCACATCTTCCTCTGTTACCGCTTCGTCCGCCTGCAAGAGAACTCATAAGGCACTGTCCGCTATAGGAGTAACACATAGCACCATGTACAAAGGTTTCAACCTCTATATCAACGTTTTCTTTTATGAGCCTAATTTCTTCAAGTGACATTTCTCTTGCAGTAACAATTCTTGACGCTCCCTGTTTTTTCATATATGCCGCCGCATAATATGATGTAATATTCATCTGAGTACTACAGTGTATATGTACATTTGGAAAGCTATCACGTATAAGCTTAAAAAGTCCCAAATCCTGCACAATAAAAGCATCAATTCCTGATTCATAACAGGTCTTGATGTAATTATAAGCATCTGATAATTCATTTTCCTTAATAAGGGTATTTACGGTTAGATAAAGCTTTTTTCCATGAAGATGGGTATAGTCGATTGCATCCTCCAATTGAATATCGGACACATTATCTGCATATGCGCGAGCACCAAATCTACTGCCGCCTATATAGCAGGCATCAGCGCCTGCTTTGATGGCAGTTTTTAGTATATCAAACGAACCACATGGTGCAAGAATTTCTATATCAGAATTAAACATTAGTCATTTCTACCTTTTTCTGATTCTAACTGAATAATCTTTCTCTGAAGAGCATTTATCTGCTCCTTATATTCCTCTATCATCCTAAGAGCTGATTCCTGCTTAATTTGTGCCTCTATTACTTCATGTCTTAAATCATAAAGCTGCTGTTCTTTGGTTGTATCCTCTGCAGCCATATTATCAGCCTGATTTTTAGCCTTGAAATAATCATCAGCAATATTAAGAGCAAGTAAAACACCCTGATACTCAGTATTCATTCTTCTATACTGATCCGAAGTTTTACATTCGGCAATCTTTCCATTAATATATGTAGCAACATTCTGAAGATAATCCTCTCCCTCATATCCGCTTAAAGTATAAACCTTTCCGTTAATTACAACAGGTATATCAATCTTATTTGCCATTTTTTTATCTCCTTGTATAATAACTTTTTATTATTAATTATTAATAAAATATCTAATTTTCATCATGTGATATTAGATTTTCAAGTCCAAAATGCTTATAACAATGTTCTGTTACTATTCTACCACGCGGAGTTCGATTAATAAACCCATTTTTTATAAGATATGGTTCATATACATCTTCAATTGTGCCTGAATCCTCACCTATAGCCGCAGCCAAAGTATCCAGACCTACAGGTCCTCCGTTAAATTTATAAATCATGGTTTCGAGTATATTTCTATCTGTATTATCCAAACCAAGAGAATCGACATCAAGTCTGTCAAGCGCTTCTTTTGCAACTTCAAAATCAATTATACCACTATGTTCAACCTCGGCAAAATCACGGACTCTCTTTAAAAATCTGTTAGCAAGTCGAGGTGTTCCTCTCGATCTTTTAGCGATTTCCAAAGCACCTTCATCATCAATAGATACTCCAAGTACACCGGCAGATCTGATTATTATCTGCATAAGCTCAGTAACATTATAAAACTCTAAACGATTCACTACTCCAAATCTGTCTCGAAGCGGTGCCGTCAGCATGCCGGCTCTGGTTGTAGCTCCGATAAGCGTAAATCTCGGAAGCTCAAGTCGTATAGATCGTGCACCCGCACCCTTACCAATAACTATATCTATTGCAAAATCCTCCATCGCAGGATAAAGGACCTCTTCAACCTGTTTATTAAGCCTGTGAATCTCATCTATGAAAAGGACGTCATTTGGCGACAAATTATTAAGTATTGCAGCCAACTCACCCGGTTTTTCTATGGCAGGTCCTGAGGTAATCTTTAAGTTAACTCCCATTTCGTTAGCAACTATTGCGGCAAGCGTTGTCTTACCTAATCCCGGAGGTCCATATAAAAGCACATGATCCAGAGATTCTTTACGCTTTCTGGCTGCCTCTATAAATACCTTAAGGTTTTTCTTTGCCTTTTCCTGACCAATATATTCGGACAGATAAGATGGTCGTAATCCCTGTTCAATTTTATCATCTTCCGGCATAATGTCGGCATTAATTATTCTATCCATTCAAAAACCTATATTATTAAAATTATTTATATCAACTTTTTTAATGCTGCACTTAAGAGTTCTTCAACTGTCATCTTATCTGCACCGTCAATTTTCTTAATTGCTCTTAAAGCTTCAACATTTGAGTAGCCAAGACTTGTAAGTGCCATAGCAGCCTCAGTTATAATATCATCATTAGGGGTCTCTGACAAGTCATCAGATATTTCGCTTCCTGCAAAAATATCTTCAAGCTTAAACTTGTCCTTTAATTCTATAACAGCTCTTTGTGCTGTCTTAGGTCCAACTCCGTTTGCTTTTGCTATAGCCTTATAATCTTCTGAAATCACTGCCAGTCTCAATTCATCTAAAGTAAGCTGTGACATAATTGCCAAAGCAACCTTTGGACCAATTCCACTTACTGATATAAGAAGTTTAAAAACACTTACCTCCTCATTTGACAAAAAGCCAAATAAGGTCATATCATCCTCCCGCACGTTAAGGTATGTATATGTGATTAATTTTTCGTGAAGCTTAAGCTTTGATGTAACATTCGTACTAGTTAAAATTTTATAACCTATACCATTATTATCAATAATAAAGCTGTCAACATCAATCTTTTCAACTGTTCCTTTAATATATGCGTACATATCATTTTCCTTTCGATGCCTCAACGATAAAAGGTGCTGCCGTATATAATAATCGGCAACACCTTGTAATAAATCTTATAAGAACTCGAAATCTGCTTCTTCTTCCTCTTCACCGTCGCCTATCATCATTCTGTCAGGCTTTCTTGCATCTTCAATCTCACCAACAAAAATCTCATCATCATCGTCATTAACACTTGCAGCAGGCCTAACTTCCTCCTCAGCTTTCTTGAAAAATCTTGATGATGCTGACTCCTTAACCGGCTCTTCCTTTACAGGTTCAACCTTAGGCTCTTCCTTAACAGGTTCGACCTTAACATCATTTTCAATCTTTTCACTCTGTGACTTGGCATTTGCTATGATCTTAGCAGCCTGAGCCTCTGCATTTTTAATGATTTCGTCAGCTTTTTTCTTTGCCTCAGTATCATCAAAGGATGAAGCATGATCAGCCTTTGCAACCTGATTTTCTAATTCGAACATCTTAAGACGACTTTCCTGTAATGATGAATTAAGCTTTTCCAAATCTTCTTCGAATTTATTTCTCTCATTATATACTTCTTCATATGCTCTGTAAACTGAATCAACAAATGAATCTACATCAGCAGCCTTATAACCAAAAAGGCCTTTTTTAAACTTCTGGGTTTTAATATCTATTGGCTTTATCATGTAATTTTCCTCCGTAACTGTGAATTCGTAACTAAAATCATATCATAATTAACAAAAAAATACAAGTGGTTAAATAGTGATAAATGTGTTAAACTTGTATTAATAAATTGTAAATATTTTACATATTATATCACTTATTTTAACAAACATGATATGATAAATTATATTGTCAAAGATGATTCGCTACACCTGATTATAAGAGGTACCATTATGATAGTTATAAAAAACAAAGCTCGGGATAATAAATATATTCAGCTTGATAAGCATTTTGATACAGACGATATAGTCTTATTTGACATCGAAACTACCGGTTTCGCCGCACAAGCTACCACTCTTTATTTAATTGGTTGTGCATGCTACGAAAATGACGATCTGATTATTACACAATGGTTTAATGATGACGGAAAATCCGAAGTTGAACTTATAAACAGCTTTTTTAAATATACATCAAATTATAAAACATTAATACACTATAATGGTGATGGTTTTGATATACCATATATAGATAAGAAACTTTGCGAGCATAAGCTTTCATATTCATTTGATAATTTGGAAAGCTTTGATTTGTATAAGCATATAAGACCATATAAGGATATGCTCCATCTTGATAATTTAAAGCAAAAAAGTGTCGAAAAATTCCTTGGAATAAATCGATTGGACAAATATTCGGGTGGAGATTTAATCAGAATTTATAAAGAATATCTTGAAAAACCTGACGATAAAAAGGAACAGCTGTTACTTCAACATAATTATGAAGACATAGAGGGACTTATATATAACTGCTGTCTTCTATCATATATAAAACTTAATGATGGCAATTTTGAAGTAAAATCTATGAGTGTAAGAAAAAACAAGCTGCTTTTTTCACTTGCACTATCATATGAAATACCAAAGAGGATTTCATATAATATCCACAGAATAACCATTACAGGATATAGATATGAAGCAACAATTACAGTCCCTATTATAGAAGATACTTTAAAATTCTTTTTTACGGATTATAAAGATTACTACTATCTTCCGGTTGAAGACCGGGCAATTCATAAGAGCGTTGCAACATACGTTGATAAAGATTACCGTAAAAAGGCAACCAAGGAAACCTGCTATGTAAAACAATCCGGATATTTTATAACCCAACTTGATGGCGACATAATAACCGGATATAAAAGAGCATATGACGATAAAGAAAGCTTTATCGAACTCAATGATTCATTTTTACAGGATATGGATAAGATAAATGAATATGCTAAATTTATCTTGAAAAAAAACGATATAGCTGAATAAATAAAGCAACAGCTATATCGTTTTCTTTTTTTAAGCTATTAATTCTATGTTAATCATCAATTTATCTTAAAATCATATAGACTTGAATAAGGATAAGTAGCAGAATTAAGATACTGTCTTCCATTTATGGCAGCGCAATTAGGATCCCAAAATCTTCCATCAACCGAAAGCCAACCATGTGTTGCAGCATGCATTGTAACCTGTCCAAAATTAAGTTCTGCAAATAAATAAGCCAATGCTGCAGCCTCAGATACACAATCACCACCCGGTCTGTCCTGATTACCGTAAGCATTTAATATATTATTTGCATATGCTGCATCAGGACACGCATACTTGTCTTTAAATCTACTGATTGGATACATCTTCATAAGATATGGAAAGCTTATAACATATTGGTAGCATTTTTCCTGCTTAACAGCAAGACTATCATCAGGAGATGTAATAGATTCCACAACTTCCTTGGCACGAAGCATAACAGGTATTTTTTCAAGTGCATATTGATCAAGAACTGCAGAACCGTCATCATTTAATGTTATGCCACATGATGTACCGCCTTTTTGCAATATACCTGTAGTTCTGTCATAATAATAGTATTTATCATTGCATTTTATCCATCCATTATATATATCAGGCAAATCAGGATCCGGTTTGTTTTGATTAATCACATTTTCAAACCCATAACATACTTCATCAATCATATTGTCATTATTATCATAAAGTCTGAACAATGTCCAATAATATCCATATTGAGGCTGCCAAATAGTCCAAAATGCATTTCCTTCAGCTACAAAGTTTTTATCTGTGGTATAAACCCAAGCAGGTAATCCTTGTGCCAAAAGTGTACAGTCAAGTATTAGCATCTCATATTTATATGATTGGAAAGGATTCTCTGTGGATTCAAAGCCTATAAGATAACCTCCTCCTTCGCCTTCATAAGGCATCTGACACTTATCCTTTATGTATTTGTGAAATTCGACGCCAAGATATGCTTTCTTATCTTCATCCTGACCGCTAACCCTAACCTGAACAACAATAGTGTAATTTCCATAGACCACCGGAGTCCAGTCCAAATATTCAAAATTCAGCGTCCACGGACTTACCTCTGTCCATTCTGTTTCTCCTTCTTTACATACAATCCACCTGTATTCCAAATCTATTCCGTAAGGATTATTTACAACAGCTCCAGCAAGTATATGGTCATTGTTATTTTCTATCAAATATATATCATTTAATTGAAAATCAACTATTTCTTCCGCATAAACCTTTATACCTGATGTGTAAATAAATAAAGATATTAATAAAAGGTAAATTGTTATAACTTTTACATGAATTTTTTTCAGCATTGTACTCTCCATATTTTTAGTACGCATTTGCAAATCCATAGCATACTTCATCCAAAGTATTTCCATCCTTATCGTATAACCTAAATAATGTCAGGTAATAACCATACTGTGGCTGCCAAATGGTCCAAAACGCACATTCCGGCACGCGTGCCATTCCGGTTCTATAAACCCATGGTGTCGGTGAGCCCGCTGCATATAAACTCAAATCCATGATAAACATTTCATAATAATATTCATTATTTGGATTATCATATGTTTCAAAACCTATAAGATATCCTCCACCTTCTCCCCAATATGGCATCTGACACTTATCTTTGATATAATTATGATGTATATTATCGTAATTGTTTGCACTAACATCATTCTGATAATTATCTGAATAATTATTTGTGTCATGCGTATCATTTTCAACCGGATCGTTCACTATCACACTTGATGATTCCG
>JAFUEG010000329.1 GCA_017464045.1 Lachnospiraceae bacterium | reverse complement strand
GTGCGTGCGTGCGTTAAAAAGTTTATCCTGCGTATATTTGCATGTCAAGGTTTTTTCAGTGTTTTTTAAGCTGCATTTCATAAAACCGGACACTCTCCCCTTCGTAAAATCCCGGATTATGGACACACCACCTTTAGTGAAATCCCCATTTTCCAGGCAAGTTTTTCTTACATTATATCCTTGTAGGATATTTGTGAGAAATCTTATAAGTAACATTATAACACATAAAGAGCAACAAATGTGCCACAAATTGAATAATTTTTATAATATTTTATAAATATTTTTTACCGCATTTTTACTTGCTTTGCGGCATCCGATGTAAACTTTCGGATACATATGTGCAAAAAATACACTTGATTCGTTGTTTTTGTAATGATAGTATTTTCTTACCATCTCTTTTACATTACACCCATACTTTATTTTATTTTTTCACCCAACCTTTAACACTTCACTTATTAATGTAAGAAAACATAATAAGGAGTGTGATTTTATGTCAATTTTAAAAAATTATTTTCCTATGATTAGAGCTAGGGAAGACGTTGTAAATGAAATTAGTTCAAATTCTAATCTTAAATCTATTTTTGATACATGGACGGCGGAGCAACAGGAGCGATTTCTCGATTACTGCACAGGAGAACGTGGTCTAAAAATATGCTACGACGCTTATTTCAAGGAGATATTTAACGTCGAGTACGATAAATCAAGATTAGACGACCTGCTTTCATCAATCATGGGAGAAAAGGTCGAGATTATATCAGTTCTTCCAAACGAAGGTGCGCGTATATCGTCTGAAAACAACTTACTTTTAACAGATATTCTTGTACGCCTTGAAAACGGCAGTCTGGTAAATGTCGAAATACAAAAAATCGGCTATACATTCCCCGGTGCAAGAGTATCCTGCTATTCGGCGGATTTACTGCTTCGTGAATACAAGCGCATGCGTGATAAGACCAAGAAACATTTTAGCTACAAGGATATAATGCCTGTATATACTGTAGTAATATTTGAACAAAGTCCAAAAGAGTTAAGAGAAGCAAAGGCGCATTATATACATAAATCAAAAACGGTCTTTGACACAGGAGTTAAGGTCAACCTATTGCAAAATTTCATCTTTATATCGCTTGACAACTTCAGGGATATACTGCAAAATAGGATTGATGAAAGTCGTAACCGTTCGGATGGTGATAACCGATTTTCGGATATCGATAAACTATCCTTGGATAGTGATAACTTGTCTTCGGACGGCGATAACTTATCTTTAGATGGTGATAAAATATCCGGTGACGAACTGTTACATAGCAGACTTGAAGAATGGCTTATGTTTTTAAGCGTGGATGAGCCTAAATTAATCGAGCTTTTACTACGCTACAGACCATACTTCAGTGATTTGTATGGTGACATATATGAAATGTGTCTTAACACAGAGAGGTTGATGAATATGTATTCAAAAGTATTGTCCGAATATGATAAGAATACTGTCGTCTATATGATAGACGAATTAAAGGCTGAAATTGACAGTCAGAAGGCCGAGATTTCAAAAAAAGACAAATCTTTAGCCCAAAAGGATAAATCACTGGCTAAACAGCGCGATACCATAGCCGAAAAGGATAACACCATAGCCGAACTTACCAGACAATTAGAAGAACTAAAATCACAAATTAAGTAAAAAAATCCCCGGAGATGCTTATATGTAACCTCTTTACCGAACTAATCGGTAAGGGATTACATATATCTATTTACTTATAGCTTTTTATTGCAAAACTCGGAGCATTACATAAGTAATGCCCCGATATTTTTTTATCAAATCTAATATTCTATTTGGAATCCGATGTACTATTAAAGCAGGCTTACGCCTTCACCCATAACAGCGATATCGACTGCAGTTGCATCTTCGATATGGAAGGTCATCATTTTATGACCTGTATTTTCGTTATAAATCTGTCTTAAGTGCGGTGCCGAATCAAGCATAGCCTCTGCATACTTTGTATCAGTTTCAAAAACTGCCTTACCTGTATATCTAAGCCAGTGACCATCCTGTTTTGCTGCAACGATTTCAACCTTTGGATTGGCAACCATCTGCTTATATACATTCTTAAAATCGCCTACTCCAAAAATCACCTTTCCATCCATCTCCATAAATGCTCCAAGCGGACGAAGCTTTGGCTGGTCTCCATCACAGGTCGCCAAAAAAAACACTCCTGTTTCCTTTAAAAAATCTGCAATTTTACTCATTATATGTACCTCCTTATTTTGTGATAATACTATCTGTTATATAATTTACTACATCTTTTCAAAATAGCCTAATATATATTTCCTATGCCGTAACAATCTCCGTCTTTCTTATATCCACCTTGTCTTCTTCCATAATAAGCTCACCTATGGAATCTGCCTTTATACGACCGCCGGTTGGATTTTTCACACTGTCTATGTGTCCGATTATTTCGGCATCAACAGTCGAATATTCAAATGATAATGTTGTATCAAGCAGCTTACAGTTTTTCATGACAAGATTTTCTATATAACACATTCCCTGCAGGCTTTCTATCGTGCAATTAATAAATGTAAGATTTTTAGAATTCCAGCCAAGATATTCACCTGAGATAACTGAATCATATACAACCACATTTTCACAATTCCAGAATGCGTCTTTGGAAAGAAGCTTTGAATTTCTTACCTCAATATCTTTTCCGCCATCAAAGGAATAATCTCCGTAAAGAGTGAGATTATCAATCTTGATATTTTTTGTATTCATTCCAAAATATGTACCTTTTGCTGTTACATTGGTAAGGGTTACATCCTCACAATTCCATAAAGTTTCCTTTGCATCTGAAAGTGAAATATTGGTAAGTGATAAATTTTTACATCTTCTGAAATTCTTAGGTGCTTCGATAACCGAATCACCTATACTTATATTTTCAGTATACCAGACACCTGCCCTTGCCATTTCAAACCAGGAGCAGTTTTTAACCTTTATATCCTTTGAATACCAAAGTGGATACTTCCACTTAAACATACTGTTTATAAGCTCTATGTTGCGGCTTTCCTTTAAAGGCGACTCCCCCTCGCCAAATATCGTATCCTCTATAATTAAATCTTTCGCCATAAAAAGCGAACGTTCTCCCTCATATTTTTTGCCTGTTACTTTAGTCATTGTGCCGTCCATTTTGTTCTCCTTATTTTTCCTTATAAGTATGTATGCCTTTTTCAAGTCTCGCCAGTCCCTCCATAAGTATTTCCTTAGGACACGCGATGTTTAACCTCAAAAAGTTCTCACCGCCCGGACCGTAATGTGTTCCTGCAGAAAGGTAAAGTCCCGTTTCTTTCCTTATATGCTTCATAAGCTCTTTGGAATTGGCAGTTACATTTCCACAGTCAAGCCATAAAAGATATGTCGCAGAAGATGGGACAAGTGAAATCTCTTTTATGTTCTCTTTTATGTATTTATCTACAATACTCTTATTATTATATATATAAGTTCTCAGTTCATCAAGCCATTTTTCACCTTCATTAAATGCCGCCAATACCACATCTATGGCAAATGCATTGGGTTCACCCACCTCATCTGTATTTATCTGTCTCCATACCTTATGCCTTAATGCTTTATTGGTTACTACAACTGCCGAGGTCTGCAAGCCGGCTATATTGAAAGTTTTTGTAGGTGCTATGGCTATTATTGCATTGTCAACTATATCCTTTTTTAGCGATGCAAAAGGTATGTACTCCTTATCCGGATCAGTCAGATCACAATGTATCTCATCCACGATAAGTTTTACATCATGCTTTAAACAAAGCTCTCCAACCTTATTTAATTCCTCTTTGCTCCATATCCTGCCGACAGGATTATGTGGATTGCAAAATATCATAAGAGAAGTCTGCTCATCGGCAAGTTTTTTTTCCAAATCTTCATAATCTATGCTGTAGCTTCCGTCCTTATAGACAAGCTCACTTTCTATAATATTTCTGCCGTTATTTAATACGCAGTTATAAAACATATTGTAAACCGGAGTGAGTATTACCACATTTTCAGCAGGAGAACTGAGTTTTCTTACTGTGCTTGATATAGTAGGTATAACTCCGGCACTATATATAAGCCATTCTTTTTTTAATTCAACGCCATGTCTTTTTTTCCACCAGCCTATATAAGCCTCATACCATTTATCCGGTATATCCGTGTATCCAAATATTTTATTTGCTACCCTTTTTTCAAGAGCTGCTACAATCTCAGGGGCTGTTTCAAAATCCATATCCGCCACCCACATGGGAAGCTCATTTTCTCCAACTCCCCACTTATATGAATAGGTACCTCTTCTATCAACGATTTTGTCAAAATCATATCTCATTTCGTTTTCCATATTATATAACCCAAACTCCTTTCTTAATACTATATCAGTCTTCCTCCATTAGACCTGCAAGTTTTTTCTTCACAAATCCATACATGGCCATAGCCAGCAAACACGCCTTACATATATTATCCGCTATCATACAGTACCAGACCTCAGTAAGACCTGTCTTCCATACCTTTACACAAAGAATAGTAAAAAGTATCCTTATGCCCCACATACTAAAGGTTTCAGTTATAAATACCTGTCCGGTCCTGCCAAGTCCGTAAAATACACCCTGCATCGCTATCATAAGTCCAAAAAACGGTTCTGTAAACGCAACAATTCTAAGCATCTTTGCTCCCAAGGTTGCGGCATTTACACTGCTTGTAAATATCTTCATAAACGGAAATGCAAATATATAAAGTATAGTTCCGTTTATGAGCATTATTCCTATAGTTATAGCGGTGCTCAGCTTCATAACCGACTTAAGTCTTGCTGTATTTTTTTCTCCATATGCCACCCCGATGAGTGCCGAAGTGGCAGAACTTAGGCCATATCCCGGTATATAAAATATGGTCTCAGCATTTACAGCTATCGAATGTGCCGCAAATATGCTTGTTCCCATGCTCGATACAAGACCTGCAAAAACCACATATCCGAGTGAAGCCGTTGCTCTCGTGCCTGCTGCCGGAAGCGCTACTTTGCCGATTTCTGCCAGAAGTTTCTTATCTGCCTTAAGGTTTTTATGGTTAATTCCCAGCTTCTTTTTATTCATAAATACTATGAACATAAGTGTTCCGGCGATTGTATAACAAATAGCGGTTGCGTAAGCCGCACCTACTACGCCCATATCAAGTATATATATAAATACCCAGTCAAGTATTATATTAAATACATTTGCCACAATATTGACAATCATCGGACTCTTTGTATCAAGAGTTGCTCTTATACACGAACCGAAGATAAGGGCAGCTGCCCGAAATATCATAGGAATGCTGATTATAAAGAAATACTTATAAGCATCCGGTCTGACATTTTTATCTGCCCCCATCCATACCGGTATATACTTCGCAAGCGATAGTGCGAGTATCCCTACCATAAGTCCGGAGCCTATAACAAGTATAACAGCCTGACCGGCAAGTTTCTTTAGTTTTTCGTCATTTCCCTCGCCCACAGATTTGGACATCATGGCAAGAAGTGCAATACCTATCGAATGCAAAAAACCGCCAATCAGCCAGCCGATTGTCGTGGTGGTGCTAACCGCAGCAGTCGCTTCTTCCCCAAGATGTCCGACCATAGCCGTATCTACATAGTGGAGCAGCGTGCTGAGAATTTCTTCGCATATGGTGGGTATCGCAAGAACGATTAATTCAGTAAGTAAATTTTTCTGCTTGTACATTTTCAATACCTTTATGTCATATGGTGTCAAAATGTACTTTTGACACCTATATCGTAATGTTATATATTATCGTTTTTTATAGTCCATTTAAAAATAAAATGACTTCAATTTATACTATT
>JAFUEG010000328.1 GCA_017464045.1 Lachnospiraceae bacterium | reverse complement strand
TTGTATGAGATTGGTTTGGTCGCGAATATTATACACTAAAAAGGGGGTCAATGCTCTTTTTATTTGCAAAGCCCCTAAATATAAGAATTTAGAAACAAAAAAGGAGTGTCAACTTGACACTACCTGCTATGAGAGAGGGAGAATAATATGAAAAAGTTATATGAAAAAAGTGAAATCTGGTTTGCGGTAATGTGGATAATTATATATGTGGTTGTTTGCGGTAATCTTAGGAATCTGGGAGATGACAGCCCTTATATGATGCTCGGACTGATTGTGATATCGGTGTTAATGTTTGCTTTTGTAAAAGTAAACCATCTTGAAGAAAAGTATGGGCTTAATCATTGGTCAAAGGATTTCAAAGCAATGCTATATTTGATACCTCTTTGGATTATAACAACCGGTAATCTATGGGGAGGAATTGAGGCAGAATATGAGGGTGCAGGCCTTATATTTGCTATTGTTTCAATGGCTCTTGTTGGATTTGCGGAGGAGCTTATATTCAGAGGCTTTTTATTTAAGGCGATGCTTAAGGACGGCAAGCCTATAGTTGCAATTATCGTTTCATCCGTAACCTTTGGAATGGGACATATAGTGAATCTGCTTACAGGACATTTCGGTCTTGAAACATTTGTACAAATGTTTTATGCAGTAGCCATAGGTTTTATAATGACATATGTATTTTACATAGGAAAAAGTCTTATCCCTTGTATAATATCTCACAGCCTGATAGATGTATTTTCAAAATTTAATCGTGGTAATGAATTGACAGAATGGATATATATTGGTGTGGTAATTGTGACATCCGTAGTCTACTGCATATATCTTAGCAGGCTTAAAAAGGATGAATAATATAAATAAGATTAGAAGCTTTCTGACTTTTATATAAAACAGGGTGCTAAGCATAGCGTTAAGTGGTAACGTGCTATGCGAGCACCCTTTTTTTGCTAAGTCAGAAAGCTTCTTAGGATTCATTCACCAGCTTGCCGGTCATATGCTCTATGATCAGTTCAAAGCATTGAACCCTTGGCAGTGCATTGGCAAGCTCTTTTTTCAGGTATTCTTCATCATCGGTGAACTTTTGGCAAAGCTTTGTGCAGATTTCTCTTGCTTTGTCATAATCGCTTATAAGCTTGATCCTTCCAAATACTATAACACTGCTTATATTAAGTGCCCATTCGCCTTCTTTTCTGTAGCCTTTATCATACACGCAAAAGCTTACCTTATCGCAGGCTTTTATGGCATCAATTTTGTGCCCTTCCTTTGCACCGTGAAAATAAATCTTATTATCCTCTTCCGAATAATAATGGCTTATCGGAATACCGTAAGGATAGCCGTCGTCACCTATCATCGACAGTACGCCTCTTGGTTCATCCTTAAGAATCCTTATACATTCTTCTTTAGTTATCTGTTGTTTAAAACGTCTCATTTTCCTAAACATATCATCACCCTGTGTAGTTTGTTTTATAGCCTTATTTTATTTCTTTGATATGGGTTATGTCAAATATTAATTGAGTAAATTATTTTTATTTTCTATTGCAATATATGAGTTTCCTTTTAATCTTGCACATGGTTGAATATTTGGTGTCTTTCCTTGACATAAGCTGCCTAGGGAAATAAAATAATGCTATATATCTAACAAGAGGAGTTTATAAAAATGGAAAATATAAAGACAGTAATTATTCATGGACAGAATCATAAAGGCTCGACCTATCATATAGCGCATGAATTGGCAGAGAAAATATCGGATATTAAAAAGAAAGTATTACCGATTATTTTATCACTATCGCTTGGATTATCTCTTGCAGCATGCGGAAAAAACAATAATACAGATGATGAAAAAGGCACAGCAGAGATTGGCAGCGAAGAAACCTATGTGTCACAGGATGATACATCTTTAGATGCGACGGAAGAAGTAACGGAAGATACAGGTTCGTTAAATGATTATAAATATATGCAGTATGCTGATATGACGGCGGAGGAGATAGTAAATTCGCTTACGCTTGAACAAAAGGCTTTTCAGATGGTTCAGCCGGCATGTTATATGACAAGTCTTAAAGCTATGAAAGAAAATTGCTATGGAAGCGTCCTTTCAAGAGATAATTATTATAATTATGAACAGTGGCAGGAGTATATTGACAACTTCCAGCAGATGGCAATTTCATCTGAAGCAGGTGTGCCGTTTATTTATGGTCAGGATGATGTTCATGGAGTAAATTATGCGGTTGATACCGTAATATTTCCACATAATATAGGAATGGGTGCGGCAAATGATGAGGAGCTTATGTATCAGGTGGGGCTTATAACTGCCGACGAGGCGAAGCTTTGTCATATGCTTTGGAATTTCTCACCTTGTGTAGCACAGTCGGTTGATCCAAGATGGGGCAGAACCTATGAAAGCTATGGCTCTGATATAGAAACCATAACAAAGTTAAGTACTGCTTATACAAAGGGCGTACAGGATGGTGGAGTTATTGCATGTACCAAGCATTTCTTTGCAGATGGAAATGTGCTTTATGGAACCGGCGAGGATTCGGATGCTGACAGAATTATAGACAGAGGAGACGCAGTCCTTACCGATGAGCAGATTGATGAATTGCTTTCTGTCTATAAGGCACAGATAGATGCCGGTGTAAAGACTATAATGATAAGCCACTCATCCTTAAACGGCGTTAAGATGCATGAAAATAAAGAATATATAGATATTCTTAAAAATGATTATGGTTTCGAGGGCTTTATAGTTAGTGATTGGAATTCGGTACAGAATACTTCGCCTGAAACCTATTATGAGCAGGTGGTTACAGCTGTAAATTCAGGCATTGATATGCTTATGGAGGTAGACCGTTATGATGAGGCAGCAGGAATAGTTGTTGAAGCGGTTGGAAACGGCGACATATCCGAAGAAAGAGTGGATGATGCAGTAAGGCGAATAATTCAGGTTAAAAAGGATATAGGAATAATTAAAGACCCGTTTTGTGATAATATGGAGACTGTTCAGGATGAAACCGGATCCGGGGAGTATAGAGCTGTTGCTGAAAGAGCAGTAGAGGAAAGTCTGGTGCTCATAAAAAATGAGGGAGAAGTGCTTCCGTTTAAGAGCGGAACCAGTGTCTATATAATGGGGCCGGCAGCAAATAATGATGTATCACAATGCGGTGGATGGACTATGGATTGGAACGAAAGCTACCTTGAAGATATACCGGGCTTAACAACCATAAGAGAAGGCTTCGAGCAAAAAGCGGATGAATATGGAATAAATGTAATAACCAAAGAAGCAGATGCTGAAAACGCTGATGTTATTCTTCTGGTAGTGGGCGAACAGGCTTATGCGGAATGGAACGGTGATGCAGAGGATATCGATTTATGCGGTCCGCTCGGTCTTTCAGGCAACGCATCATCAATTGAAAAAGCTAAAAAGTATGGTAAGCCTATTGTTACATGTATCGTTGCAGGAAGAAATGTATTTATAGATGATTATATCGATGACTGGGATGGTGTAGTAATGTGCTATCTTCCGGGCTCTGAAGGACAGGGTGTGGCAAATGTACTATGTGGCAACAGCAATTTTACAGGCAGACTTCCAAGCCCATGGTATAGTTCTGTAGAACAAATTGAATCCGGAAATGCATGGCTTGAAAGAGGCTACGGACTTACATATTAAAATACTTTAGTTAAGAGACGGTTCCCGGATTTACATTTTTGGTGCTAAGCATAGCGTGAGCGTTAGCGAGCTATGCGTGTACCATAAAATGTAAATCCGGGAACCGCCTTTGTTGATTTTATGTTATAGCTTAATTCTATAACCCGCCATATTATTTAAGAATTATGCAAAATCTGTTGATTATAATATAATAACCACAACAGGAGAGAACTGAATTCATATATGAAAAGAGGGTGATTATTATGAAGCAGATACTTTGCTTTGGTGATTCAAATACATACGGATATATCCCTGAAACCGGAAAAAGATATCCGTGGGGAGTAAGATGGACAAGTATATTAAATGAAAAGCTTGGCCTTGAGGAATACAGAGTTATAGAAGAAGGCTTATGTGGAAGAACTACAATATTTGAGGATCCTTTAAGAGAAGGAAGACGTGGTACAAAGCTTCTTCCGGTACTTTTGGAGACTCATAATAATCCGGATATAATAGTTGTTATGCTCGGAACAAATGATTGCAAGACAGTATATAGCGCGACTCCCGAGATAATAGGAAAGGGAGTAAAGAGGCTTCTCACACAGATAAAGAGTCTATCTGAAGACAGTAAGGTTTTACTTATATCACCGATTCATCTTGGAGAAAGAGTCTGGGAGGATAATTTTGATACTGAATTTTCACCGAAATCAGTGGAGGTTTCAAAAGAACTTGCAAATGTATATAGCAGAATAAGCAAGGAAGAAAACATTTACTACCTTGATGCATCAAAATATTCATCTCCGAGCGAAACCGATCAGGAGCATATGGATGAAAACGGACATAAGGCACTCGCACAGGCTGTGCTTACCAAGATAAAGGAAATAGAGGCTGCATAGAGCGGCCTCTTTTTTATGGGCAAAATAAGAAATTGATGTTATAATCAAAAAAGCAAATGTAAGAAGATTTGGAACCATCTGCAAAGTATATGGAGAAGAATGTTAAAACGAGGAATATGATAATGATTGAAATTGAAAAAGAACATCTGGAAGAATTAAAATTGGTATATGAGATGCCCCTTCCGATTACCGTTTTGTATCAACCATACCTAAATACAGAGAATGTATATGTCAGTTCGCAGCAGAAGAAGGCTTACTATATGGATGAGGATAAGATGGATGAGCAGGTTGTGGACTATGTGATGAAACGTGTATAGGCAGATAAATGTCTTCCGTAACGATATAAAAAATAAAAATAGCTATTGACTCTCACGTTCCGTTATAGGTTACGATATCTTCATCAAGAAACAGGAGGATGACTATAATGAAAACAGTTAAAGAAGTATCGGAGCTTACAGGTATCTCGGTGCGCACGCTTCATTATTATGATGAAATCGGACTTTTTAAGCCTACAGAAGTAACAGAAGCAGGATATAGGCTTTATGACGATAAAGCTATAGAAAAGCTTGGACAGATACTGGTATTTCGTGAGTTGTATCTTTCACTTGCGGATATTAAACTCATCATGGACAATCCTGATCTTGATCACAACAGCGTTTTGGCAAAACAGCGAGAAATGCTCTGTCTTAAAAAACAGAGACTGGAGCGCATTATTGCCAACTTAGACATTATGTTGAAAGGAGATCATGATATGGACTTTACTGTATTTGATGAAACGGAATTGAAAGACTTGTTCACCGATATGCTTCAGAATATGAACGAATCGCAGAAGCAGATCTTCATTGAACGTTATGGTAGCATTGAGGAATGGGAGAAACACATGGTTGATGGTGCTTCTGATAAAAAAGTTCAGAAAAATTATGCAAAAGTGGTTGAGTGGTATGGAAGTAAGGAGGCTGTAAAGGAATCTTTGAAAAATCAACCAAAATCAGAGGTGTTCATTGCTTATCAGAAGAGGATTGGAAACATTCAAAAGATGCTGGCGGACATGAAGGGAACTGATGTAAATTCATTTGAAGTTCGGCAGTTAATCGGAGAGTATGATTTTGTCGCAAAACAGCTTTATCAGGTTGAAGATGCAAGAACGCTTTTGATGGATATAGCAAAAGGATACCAGGAGAATGAAGAACTGGCAAAAGGTGTAGATTCTGTTTATGGAACTGGAGCCGCAAAATATATAGGAGAAGCGATAGAAGCGTTTTATACATCGCCAGGATTTTATAAATAATCAGATACGATTGAGTAAAGGGATCGGGAAAACGGTCCTTTTTTCTTTTGTTTCAATTACAGTTTTATCAAATTCATCCATTCAAAAATAACCCCACTATTAAGAAAAAGGATAGGGTTCTTTTATATTGTTGCATAAAGTGGTAAAATGAGAAAGTAAATTCATAATCAAATATATATTTATGGATTCAAACGATAAATTGGGATAGTGAGGAAAAACATGTTAAGACAGCATGATAAGAAAACAGCGTTAATCTGTATATTTATTCTGATTTTCATTGCCATAATGGCTTCTTCCTGTGTCAGAAAGACAGATAATATAAATGTTCAGGATAGTGCTACTGTTAATGAAGAAGAAAATAAGGAAAAAGAAGATGCAGATACAAATACAGGCGAAACTATACCCAACATTTCGACACAGGATAATGAAGGCAAAGACAAAATCATCAAATTAAGACGGCAGTTTATTGAAAAACTTGGTGATACGAAAGCGGTATGGTATGAAAATGTTCCGCAAGACAAAACCGGCATGTTTCGTATGTTAGTCACATATTCAGATGTGGAGATAGATAAGGAACTGGCGATAGAATACACAAATGCTTATATTTCCTCGGACAATCAGATACATTTTATCGTAAATCCTTCATTGAGAATAACAACAAAAATAAATAAGTTAGGGGATTTAATATTTGTTACACAACATGAATACATCGACCAAGAAGAGAATGATTTTACACTGCTCGCTGATGGAGAGGTTGTAAAAGAATTTATCTTGAATCTGGAAACCGGAGTATGCCTTGTAGATGAATAATCCAAGCTAACTATTTCTTAACTTTTATCTATGACGGAGGATTACAATATTGTTACTAAAGGGGACAATTAATGTTTAAAGAAGAATTGATTACACAGTATTTTGATGAGAAAGATGTAGCAAAAAGACATCAACTTCTAAAGGAAATCATGTTTAAATGTGAGTATGTTTCAAAGGATTTTTTTGAGAAGGCATTTAAAAAAGAAAGAAAATTGGAAGAAAAGCTGACAGCATTAAGAGGATTCGCATATTATGCTTCAGAAGAGGAAGTTAAATTTCTTTCAGAAAAGATATTTAATTCTTTAATTAAGATTCCTCAAACCACTCCTTATGCATACAATCTATATGAGGAGATAAGAGCCGCTTATTTATTGCCATATCTCGTAAAAACATATAAATATCCTTGTTTAATAAAATTAAGAGATCAAGTAGAAAAACAGTATAATGATATGCCGGATGTGTTTAAGAATATTTACAGTTTTGATGAGTTTGGTGTTTTTTATGAAATTCGAGATCCTAAAGAGGTAAAAGAATCCATAGATGCATTTTTCAAAAGAAAATACCCTTAATAAACAGAGGTTTCTGTTTATTAAGGCTTTAACTATCGAGCCTATAAAATATGGGGAAATTAGGTGTAGTATAATTATCTATATGATAGAATTATGAGATATCTTATAGGTGTTTTCAAAAGTATATTAGATAGTTGTTTAAGAAATTTACCTATAAAGATAGATTAAAGAATATTATTATAGGTAATTTGGAAAAAATATTAGCTCATTTTTTAGATGTTTTACCTATAAAAATGACTTAAAAGTATATTTTTATAGGTAATTTGGAAAAAATATTAGCTCATTCCTTAGATGTTTTACCTATAAAAATGACTTAAAAGAATATTCTTATAGGTAATTTGGAGATAATAGCAGCTCGTTTCGTATAACTTTTACCTATAAGAACAACTTAAAAGTACATTCTTATAGGTAATTTATACAAGTTACGGGTTGTAGATTCCTTTATCTAACATTCTTTTATTTTCAACACATTTCGAACATATTACATCGAAAATTATGTCTGTTTTCCCTTGATTTTCCTTATTAATTGTCTATAAGGGAAACGAGGAAAAATTCTTTTTTAGAAAATCGTTATTCAATCCATGCAACTTTGTCACATTATGTCCCTCTGCACACTATCCCTTAAGATGCAATACATTAAGCAGTAATATCCAGCTCATGCCATAATAGGTGACAACCGCTACAAGGTCGTTTATGGTTGTGATGAGCGGTCCGGATGCAACTGCCGGGTCAACCTTAATCTTTTTAAAGAAGAGCGGTATAAGTGTTCCGACAGCGCTGGAGATAAGCATCGCAAGTACAAGAGATATACCTATACAGCCTGAAACCGCATATGCAAAAAGTGCGGTTTTATGTTTTGCAAGCATTATATAAAGTCCGACAAATACAAAGGATATTGCACCGAGCAAGAGTCCGTTGCATAGTCCGACACGCATCTCCTTTATGACGAGATGCCCTTTTTGTTTAAAGGTGAGATTTTCATCCATCAAAACTCTGATGGTAACCGCAAGTGACTGTGTACCGACATTACCTGCCATATCAAGGATGAGCGACTGGAAGGCCATGATTAGAGTAAGCTCTCTTACAATCTTATCAAACATGCCGACCACACTTGAAACTATCATTCCAAGTCCAAGAAGAACCAAAAGCCAAGGCAGACGTTTTTTCATACTTTGACCGAGAGGCTCCTGTAAATCCTCTTCTGCGGTAAGACCTGCGAGACGTGCGTAATCCTCACCCATTTCATCATCGACAACTTCGATTATGCTCTGTGCGGTTATGACACCTAGAAGCTTATTTATATTATCAAGTACAGGTATAATACTTTCGGAATAATCCTTCAGCTTTTCAATACAATCATCTATGGTCTCGCTCGCGTATACGTATGGGAAAGAGGTAACTATCAAATCATCGAGCGGAACAGTGTTTCTCGCGATAATTAAATCCTTCAAATCTATAGCACCATAGAATTCATCGTATTCATCAACTACAAAAATAGTGGAAATGTTATCATTTTCCTCAGCCTGTCTCACAAGCTCACTCATAGCCTGTTTAACGGTAAGATTTTCTCTTATAATGATACAGTTGGTAGTCATATGGCTACCGATTTCGTCCTCATCAAAGGAGGCGATAAGTCGTATTTCCTTTTGAACCTCCGGATTAATTGCTTCGATAATAAGTGAACGCTTTTCCTTTTCTATCTGATGCAGAACATTTGCTGCTGTATCCGTTTCAAGCTCGGATACAACGGCAGCAGCCTTTCTTATATCCATTTCATTCAGATAAGTTCCTACATCCTCTTCGTCCAGATACTCAAATATCTCTGCCAGCATATCGGCATTACAAACTCTGAAAAGCTTTTTGATTTCCTGAGTATTGAGCGCACTGATAACCTGAGCAATATCATTTGCATGATAATCCTCTAACTTGTTAAGTATGTTTTTTGGGGAATTATTGCTTCGTATGATGCCAAGAATTTCGGACTCATAATCAGGCTTTTTCTGAACGGCTTCGTCCTCGGCAGCCTCATTTTGAGTCTCTGCATCATCAGATACATTGTTTAATACTTTATCTTCCATTTATTTACCCTCCGTTTCATTCGTTGAAGCTTTAATAATTCAACGCTGACGTAAGGGACAAAAGGACAAAATAATACCTATGTATGAGCGGGTCATACACAGGCAGATAAAATTACATATACAAAGTAAATAAAGTGACAGAACCCAAACAAGGCTTACACTTTATTGAACTGTATATGCACAATCGCCCGTTTGACCCATGACTGTCGCCGTTTGCCACTTTATCCACCTACCTTTTTCAATATATTTTTACCATAGCTATTATTACACTTTAAATAGAAAAAGTCAACAAAAAAAAGACTGCTATGCGTGTACTTTGTATGAAGCTATCATTTTTAAAATAAGTAAAATTATTGGCAATGAGAAATATTCAGAAAATTTTTAAAACTTTTTTGAAACTTAAGGTTCGCATAAGGTTCACATATTATCATAAACACAAGTTAAGGGAAAAATCATGGAAAAAATTTTCCGACAGACTATAAACATTAACAAAAAAATGTTTTGTTGGCAAACTTATTATGGAATTGATAAAATAATAAAATGAGGTGATCATTATGATAAAGAAATTTTTAACAGTCAGTATGGCAACAGTTATGATTCTTTGTATGGCAGGATGCGGTAAAAAAAGTGAGACAGGAGATACCGGTACTACAGTCAGTCAGGTAGCTACAGAAAGCGATACAGCAGCTGATGTAAAGATAGTCAGTGAAGATGACATGTTCTCAGACAGAGATTATGAAATAAGCTATGATGATGCGGAAGATATTATCCTGGCAGACGGAGATTCAAGTTCGGATGCTTCGGGTGTAGAGATAGACGGGGATACAATCACTATTACCAAGGCGGGCAGCTATAAGCTTTCAGGCAGCCTGAGTGATGGTCAGATTATCGTAGATGTGGCAGATGACGAAAAGGTTCAGCTTGTACTTGATGGTGTTGATATAGCCAATGATGACAGTGCTGCTATATATGTAAAAAATGCAGATAAGGTTTTTATTACAACTACAGAAAGTGACAATAGCTTAAGTGTTACCGGTGATTTTGAGGAATCAGAGGATG
>JAFUEG010000327.1 GCA_017464045.1 Lachnospiraceae bacterium | reverse complement strand
CACTCAGGAGCGTGTAACCGGTGAGGTTAAGTTCAAGCTCTACAAGGGCAACATCATAAAGGCAGGTACTACTTCACCATACTCACTTTATTCAGAGGAGCTTGCATCCTTTACAACCGGTGAGTTATACGACCACAAGGACGCTGAAGGCTTCATCCACTTATTTGGTCTTTCAATGCAGGTTCGTGCAATGCTTGACCAGAAGAGAGATGGAGATAAGTAAGATATTTTAATCATATAGTTTTATATAAAAAAGCTGCAATTTTATGTTTCATGTAAGACATAAAATCGCAGCTTTTTTACCATATTATTATAATTGTTTTTATTGATTATAACAGGCAACCAAATCATCAAATTCATCATTTGTAATATTAAGTATTCTCATAACTGCTGATTGAGAAATTTCATTTTGAAGATATGCAAGGATTAGACCTTCTTCTCTTCCTTCTTCTCGCCCCTTTGCCATAGCTTTTTCTCTTACTTCATTTCTCATATCTTCCAACACCTTACACATCGTCTTCACTCCTTCCTCATCTTCCTTATAATACCTTGCTTTTTCCGCTAAAACCTCATTAAACATATCATTAGGATTCATACAGAAAAAATCATGCATAAGCCGTCCAAGTTCGGTTGTATCATCTTTTTGTGCTGCATTTACATATATTATATGCTCCCCATCATCAAATGATTTATCAGAATCTAGGATAATCCTTTCTACAAAGTATATCGGCTTATCTTCACCAATTACATCATTTTCCGTAATAAAAATAACATATGTCTCCGGCAACTCGGAAAAATTCTTCCCTTTCATAAGGTACTTTGAATCTAAAGCACTTGAATGATATCTCGCCCTCTTAAATGAAGCTCCGCTATCCGAACGCTGAATCTCGATATTGTATATCTTATTATCTCTATCAACTGCAAGAACATCAAGCCATATACTCCGATTATCGAAGCTTGAAATATGTACCTGAGTCTTGACACTGATAACGGACAAATCAGACCTATCAAGTATAGTATTCAGTACAAGTTCTGCACCCTCTATAAATCCATCAAAACATACGGACATAAAGTCATCATCAATGTACCGAAGAATACTAATCCGCTTCAAATCCTCCTCGTGTTCCTTCTCCCTTATTAAGTTGTAATTCATGTATATAGTTTTCCTTTCCACCTCTCCAAGTAGATTATAATAGAGAATAGAAATATAAGCAAGATTTAAGTTCAATAGAATTTATTTTTCATTATATATAATTTAAAAAGCTGCAATTTTATGTCAAACATAAAATTGCAGCTTATATAATTCTACTTTACTCCATACCAACCAATTCCTTCACCATTCCAACCTACACTTATAAGCCAATCATTTTCGCTCTTATTTGTGGCAAACTCGGGAATTATCACAAATATATTTCTCTTTCAAGGGGGACATAATAATGATAGACGAATCTACTACTAAACAATTAAACGAAATACTATCAAAAATCAACGATACAAAATCAATGGAATGCTTTATGACTAATCCTAAAATAACGGACGAGTATAAAACATTTATCAAATATTTTCGTTCTCTTCCTCAAGTTCAAAAATTAACTGATTCAGACCTTATAAATTTAAGCGGAATAGAAAAATCATATTATTATCAAATTTTTAAAGGCACACGTAATCCCAGCCGCGATAAAGTCCTAAGACTATGTATAGGTGCCGGTCTTTCAATGCGTGAGACAACAAGAGCTCTGGAATTAAGTCAATTAGCCCCACTTTATCCCAAAAACAGACGGGATATTATTATATCCGTAGCCATAAACCAGCATGCAAGTGTACTTGATACTGACACGTTACTTGATAAATATAACGAAGAACCACTTTCTTAGTGGTTCTTCGTTGTAGTTATACCCAAAAAAGCCCGCTCCATATATTCTATACTTCCCCGTGATATTCCCAGACCTTTGGCTATGTCTTTATAATCCGAAACAACCTTCAATATATTCCCTATTATTTCTTTTGCATCATCCTGCTTTAATCCGAACTGATTAGCAACACTCAATGCCAAATCCAAATCAATAGTATTATCAGTTTCATCAACGTACAAGGATAACGAATCACCATAAGGAACCGGATTCACATCATACATCGGAGAAAGCCTCCATCCTTCTCTCTCTAATATAAATCCATGATTTCTTAGATGGTCGTCTGTATTTGAAATGGACATATTAAAAACTATTCTGCACCACAATTCCTTTAAATCGGCTTTAGGTGCTGCTCCCTGACTTTTCAAAAAAGATGCAATTTCAAGATAACTACCATCCTCTCCATCATTTCTTCCAAGCATAGTCATTGCAGAAGAAAAATGAATTCTCTTTTTTATCTCCCTGTCAAATCTTTTTGTTAAAAATGTTGAACCGTTTTTACTGTATTTTTCAAGCTTGGCCTCAGGCACATTAAGTCCACATTTCACTGCTAACTCATGTGCTACCATCTCCCATGCACCAATATCATACTCATCATTTTTTGATGGGAATTTTGCAATCCAAAGAGAGCCATCCGGTGCTTCAACTGATGCCTTCGGTCTTGCGCCTCCAAGTGACGAACCCAGAGCAATCAGTTGGCTTATCCACCTGTCATCTAAACCGGATTCATCCTTCTCATATGCCAACGATGCAGCCTCAAGCTTCCTTAAAGAAACCCATGGAGGAGTTGCAAAGTCTCTATCATTGGATAAAAATTCTCCACCCTCATTTAAAGAAAATCTTAAAGCTCCCATACGTGACTCATCATAGACTCCGAGCAGATAATCACTTTCAGTTAAGCTTCGTGGTTTTCTTTGTTCTTTTTTTGCAATTATATTTTCCCTTCTTTGCATTAGTCGCCGTCCCCATCTGTCAGGACACGAATCAGAAAAAATGCCAAACATTTTTTTATCAACGGCTGTATATTGTCTTCCACTGTAAAGATTCAAATCTGCGTCCAATATATATTTTTTATTTTTATTCAACAGCCATAAAGAATCATATTCAAAGGAATAGTTTTCTTTTCCCTTTGCCGTATCAACATATAATCTTCCTATAAGATTAGGAAGATTGTTGCTCCAATTTTCATATACATATATTATTTTTTGATTTTCCATAATCATTACCAATCTTCCTTCTTACTCGCTCTCTTCCTTGTTTCAAGTCCCAAATCCTGCAACTTCCTCCCGAGCTCATCATCCTTTGCGACAAGAAGCAAATCTTTATCCATATTATTTAATGCATGAAGTGCCGCTGCGTAGGCACCTATGGCAACAGAAGGTGAACCCTTTTCTATCTGCCACAAAGTAGTCCTGCTTATTCCCGCACGCTCTGCTGCCAACTCAACAGAGATGTCACGTCTTAGCCTTGCAAGTCTAATCTGGTCACCCATTTGCTCTAATATTCTTTGTGTCTGTGGTAATAACACGACCTTACTTTTCCCCATAATATTTATTTGCTCCTTTTACTCTTTACAAAACTCCTAAAATATAATTATCATCCAAAGAAAAATATCTTTTTTAATGTTCATAATTATAAACTTTTATTATAGTTTTGTCAATATTTATAAACATTATAAATAACTGCATCAAGTTTTTTATTTTCTTTTATTCACTTTTACTTTCTTTTATTTTCTTTTATTTTTCTTGTTTTATCTTTCTTTTATTCTTCAGTCAAGCAAAACAATCACCTAATAAAAAACTTTTTTAACACATCCTAAAAACCTGAATAATATATACCATAAAGAATTAAAGCGGAGGCTAAAACAATGAGTGATTTATCTGCAACTCAGTGTGGATGCGGCTGTGATAACGGTTTCGGCTTTGGCGGAAATAACAGCTGTTCATGCATAATCATCATCTTATTATTGCTTAGCTGCTGTGGCGGCAACAATGGTATATTTGGCGGCAATGGATTTGGCGGCGGATGTGACTGCATCTGGATTATCCTTATTCTCCTTTGCTGCTGTGGCAACAATGGCGGATGTGGCTGCTAATCATATTTATTTTTAAATGAGGCTGCTGCTTTATGCGGCAGCCTTTATTTCTATAATTAATAAAAAAATGCTTCATATCATATATTGTAAAAAGGAAAAATTATGTTTGGTCTTAACACAATGAATAAAATGCATCCTTTGGATAAGTTAATATCTGATGATTCATTGTGGCTGCTTGAAGCCATAGTCGCATTTGTCGATTATCCCTACAAGCGGATGCTTGTCATGCTTATAAAATATAAGGAGCTCATGTCCATTTTAAATTCTCTCAATGACAAAAATTACATATCAAACTGCGGCTTTGACTGCCATCCGAAAAGCACCGAGGATATAATAAATGATATGTGTAAATTTATGCCCGGGGATTTTTCTTCATCCATTCAAAACATGAGCAAAATGATGAATATGATGAACGCTATGAATGCTGCGTCAAACGATAGTTCCGGAAATAATTCAAACAATCCTTTCTCAATGAATTTTAATAATATGAATGATATAAATAAAATGTCTGAAATGATAAAAATGTTTAATATGAGTGCTGCAACTCAAAGCAACAATTCTACCACTTCAGATTATGAAAAAGCCAGCCGACTCTATGATGAATTTATGAGCAATTCTTCTTATGATAATGATACATATTCAAATAATAAAGAAAAATCAGAAACCATTAATTTCAGAGAAGATAATATTTCAAATACAAACAGTATTTCGCCTGATTATAATAGTGATATCGGAGATAAAACCAATAATTCAAGTGACGAGTCAGAAAGTCTTTATGAAAGTGTTTTAAATATATTAAACAACGAACAATAAAATCAGGAGGTTTATCATGTACAACAACTTCTTTAATCCTATGCAAAGAAATAATAATAACTATAATAACAATAATCATCGAAACGCAAATAACCAGCAACGCACTGAAAACTATAATGAAAAAGCCGAAAACTCTAACAACAGCTTTAAGTCCGGTCCCGACCTGATGAACAATCAAAAACTATCCGGTATAGATCCGGTCAAGCTTAAAATCATCATGGAGATAAGAGAAAAAAGTAAAAACAAATCTGTCGAAGAGCTTCTTCCTGAAATCATGAAGATAAATCAGGAGTTAAACCGACGCAATATGAACTTCAGCAAAAACGAAACGGAAATGCTTATGGAGGTAATCGAAGAATCCCTCTCCCCTGCCGACCGTCAGAGATTTAATATGATAAAAGGGTTCCTTAATTAGTCAGCCTTTCTTTTCCATTTGCACTTGTAATATTTCGTGGTATAATAATAATCGCAAGCGAAAAATCAAGCGGCGACGCAGTCGACATTTGAATTTTTCGCGGATTATTATCGAGCAAGCCATCTGCACAGCAGATAGGCGAGCATCGAAGATGCGTGCTTGCGAGATACTTTTCGCAAGCGAAAAATCAAGCTATTTTTACGGAGGAAAACATGGCAAATAATATAGACGATATAGAAACAAAAGATGAAGAGAAAAAAGACAACAAGGATAACAATGACGAATACGAAACCTACTGCTATCTCTGCAGAAGACCAGAATCAACTGCCGGTCCATTTATCACGCTTCCGGGCAACATGCACATTTGCAATGACTGTATGCAAAAAAGTTTTGATGCCTTCAACGGAAGCCAGATGCAGTTTATAGATTTATCTCATATGCCGAATATCAACATGCCACAGTTTATGCCATTTGATGATATTCCAAAATCCCAAAAGGTTAAAAAGAAAAAGAAGAAAGAGGAAAAGGAAGAAGAGGCACCTCTTACTCTTGAAAATATACCGGCACCACATAAAATCAAGGCTATGCTTGATGAATATGTAGTCGGACAGGAATATGCCAAGAAAGCAATTTCGGTTGCAGTTTATAACCACTACAAGAGGGTTATCACCAATACCATGGATGATATCGAAATAGAAAAATCCAACATGCTCATGCTTGGTCCTACCGGCTGTGGTAAGACATATCTTGTAAAGACAATTGCAAAGCTTTTAAATGTACCTCTTGCCATAACCGATGCAACTTCCCTTACCGAGGCAGGCTACATAGGTGATGATGTGGAAAGTATTCTTTCAAAGCTTCTTGCCGTTGCCGACAATGATGTTGAAAAGGCTGAACGTGGAATCGTATTTATCGATGAGATAGATAAGATTGCCAAAAAGAAGGAAACCCGAAGCCGTGACGTAAGCGGTGAATCGGTTCAGCAGGGACTCCTTAAAATAATTGAAGGTGCTGAAGTTGAAGTACCTGTCGGTGCAGGAAGTAAAAATGCCATGACACCGATGACAACTATGAACACTCAAAATATTTTATTTATCTGTGGCGGTGCATTTCCTGATATAGAAGATATAAT
>JAFUEG010000326.1 GCA_017464045.1 Lachnospiraceae bacterium | reverse complement strand
AAGGATAAAAATGCTTATGTTATGTTTCAGCTTATAGGAGCGATTATAGGAATAGTTGCGGGAATAATTGTACTTACAAATCGTGGTTTGGTTATATCTATCTTTCCTGTATTAACGGGTGTCGGTATAGCTATATACGGTGCCTTTGGAATTGCTCAGGCTATGACATTCAGAAGATTTTATACTACCGGATGGCAGGTCCCGATTTTGTTTTCGTTTATCACTGTAGGTGTGGGTGTTCTTATTGCTGCAAATCCGTTCAGTACCATGAATACTATCGTTAGAATTGTAGGTATTGTCCTTGTTTATAACGGTGTAGTGGGTATTTATATGCAGCTTAACCGTAGAAAGAAAAACCTGGTCTATAATAAAAATGAGGTCATTGACGTAGAAGCTATAGATGTTGATGATGATGAGGATTAAATAGTACGAAAATTGAACTGATAAATCGTAAGACGGATAGTAGAATTCCGGATGTCGGTTTAGCATATTAGTTTAGAAAGAAATGAGTTACATAATGGAAGAAGATTTAGTATTAAAAAAAGATAAAGTACCTGAAGAAAATAAAATGGGTGTTATGCCTGTAAAAAAACTCATCGTAAGTATGTCGCTTCCGATGATGGTTTCCATGCTTGTCCAGGCACTTTATAATATAGTGGACAGTGTGTTTGTATCAAGGATTTCCGAGGAGGCTCTTACTGCTGTAACCCTTGCATTTCCTATGCAAAATATTATGTTTGCTGTCGCTTCGGGAACTGCAGTCGGTATAAATGCACTTTTATCAAGGTCTCTTGGAGAAAAGAATTTTGACAAGGCGGATGAGGCTGCCAATACAGGTATACTTCTTGAGTTTTTCAGTTATTTGTTATTTTTAATTGTCGGTCTTACATTGGCAAAGCCTTTTATAATTTCACAGACTGATAATGTAACTATTCAGGAATACGGTATAACCTATACTTCTATATGCTGCTGCGTTTCTCTTGGTGTATTTATGCAGATGACCTTTGAAAGACTGCTTCAGTCAACAGGAAGAACCTTCCACAGTATGATATCGCAGATTACCGGTGCGGTTATCAACATGATATTTGATCCGATACTTATTTTCGGTTATTTTGGTTTTCCTAAGATGGGCATCGCCGGTGCAGCGATTGCGACTGTATTTGGACAGATAACGGCATCCTGTCTCGGTGTATATATGAATGTTAAGTTTAATAAGGATATCAGATTATCCTTTAAGAAAATACTTAAGCCTAAGGCAGAGGTTGTAAAGGCGATTTATGCCGTGGGTGTGCCGTCAATTCTTATGATATCCATAGGTTCGATTATGACCTATAGCATGAATAAGATTTTGGGTAAATTTTCAGATACCGCAACTGCGGTATTTGGTTCATACTTTAAACTTCAGAGTTTCTTCTTTATGCCTGTTTTCGGTGTAAATAACGGAGTAATACCTATACTGGCATATAATCTCGGAGCAGGTAAAAAGGATAGAATTAATGAATCTCTTAAATTCGCGTTGAAGCTTGTTATCTGCATAATGACAGTGGGTACAATAGTATTTGAACTTATACCGGGGCTCTTGCTTAGGGTGTTTGATGCCTCTGATAATATGCTGGAAATAGGAGTGCCTGCACTAAGGATTATCGCCATACATTTTCCGATTGCAGCCTGCAGTATAGTTCTTGGCTCTGTATTTCAGGCGTTTTCACAGAGTATATATTCATTAATTGTATCGATATGCAGACAGCTTTTGGTTTTAATTCCGGTGGCATGGTTTTTATCACTTACGGGAAATGTAAATAATGTATGGTGGAGTTTTCTTATTGCTGAGGTTGTTTCGCTTACATTTACACTAATTTTCTTCAGAAAGGTAAACAGGGAACTTCCGATATAGCTTTAAGAAAAAAATATGTTATATTTTTAATAGCAGGCAAAGGTTTATTTTTGATAGGTGGTGAGCAGATGAAAAATAATTTGATGAAAAAAATTTTAATGACTTTAATAATTATTAGTATGATTGTTCCTTTATGGCATGTTGACAGCAGGGCTGATGGAGCATACACAATTGAGGTAAATGTTACTTTAAACGTAGTTACTATTTATCAGGGAGGAAATCCCGTAAAGTCAATGGTTTGTTCTACAGGAACATATACACCTAAAAGCGGTACGTACAGAACCACTGATAAATATGAATGGAGATCATTGGTTGGTGGAGTATCAGGACAGTATGCAACCAGAATTACCGGTCAGATACTTTTTCATTCTGTTCCTTATACAAGATACGGAGATAAATCATCTCTTGAATATTGGGAGTACGATAAGCTTGGAACAACTGCATCTCTTGGTTGTGTGAGATGATGTGTAGAAGATGCAAAATGGATATATGATAATTGTGCAAGCGGAACAAGTGTTACTTTTGTAACAGGTAATTCAAATCCACTTGGAAAGCCTGAAAGCTATAAGATTTCATCAGGTCCCGCAGATTTAAGAGGTTGGGATCCTACAGATCCTGATTTGAATAATCCTTGGAATACGGCATATCAGGGTGAATGCTTTGATATAGATTACTATTATAATAGTTATGATGACATTAAAACGTCAGTTGCATATAATGAAAAATCACTTAAGATGCATTGGCTTACTGTAGGTATTCCTGAAGGCAGACAGGCAAGTCCTGACTTTGATGTTACATATTACAAAAATTCATATGGAGACTTGAGGGCTGTATTTGGAAATGACAATTTTGCTTTTATTAATCATTACCTTACAATTGGCAAATATGAAGGACGACAAGGTGTGGAAGAAAAGCATCCTTATATAAAAGGTAAGTGTCAGATGCCATATACAGGTGAAGGTGGAGGATATCTCATAGGGGTAGAGTCTTATGATAATCCTAATCAGTCATATAGGTATGAAATGTTGATACTTGATTGTTCTTTACTTGCAGAGGACAAGCCGGCGTGGATATATACTACCGGACAGATTGCCGTGGAACAGGGATGTGCACTTTGGACAATATGGCAGCCACAGTATGGATACTATTGGACCTTGTTCAGGGTTTATGATGGTGATGGTAATCTTTTGGATGAGGCATGCTATGGATTTGTAAATGCATACTAGATTGTTTTGCATTTTTCGGTTGAATAATATTGGGTGGAGTATATATGGAGTATTTGATTACATTTTTGGAAGGTGTGATATCATTTATATCTCCCTGTATGTTGCCCATGCTTCCGGTTTATATAAGCTATTTTGCAGGGGCAACGCAGACAGAAGATGAGAGTGACGGTGTAAAGAAAAACAGTTTTAAGGCTTTACCCGGAGCTCTTTGTTTTGTGCTTGGATTTACGGTGATATTTTGCCTTATGGGGGTATTTGCCGGTTCGGTTGGTATGCTATTAATGAGATACCGGAGAATTGTTAATGTTATATGCGGTACGATAGTTGTTATACTTGGGTTATCATTTATGGAATTGATAAAAATTCCTTTTTTAAAACAAAGGCAAAATAACGTCAAAGTAAAGAGTCTTTTTTCTGCATTTTTATTTGGCGTCGTTTTTTCGTTAAGTATCACACCTTGTGTCGGAAGCTTTCTGGGAGCAGCACTAATGATGGCATCTACAGGAAACGGTGTATGGAAAGGCTTTTTGCTGCTTTTGGTTTATTCATTGGGTGTCGGTATTCCTTTTATTATTTCCGCGGTATTAATTAATGAATTGAAAAATATATTTGATTTTATAAAAAGGCATTACAGGATTATTAATATAATATGTGGAGCTTTTTTGATTGTTGTAGGTATAATGATGGCATTGGGATGGCTTAACAAACTTATGTCTCTGTTTTCATTGGAATTTTGATATTGTGTGAGGTGTGTTATGAAAAAATATGTAAAGGTTTTGCTGGTTATAGTTTTACTTATTCTTGTAATAGGTGGTGCAGGCTTTGGATATAAGTATCTGTCTGAAAAATATAACGAAAAGGAAGACAATAATAAGACTACACAGGAAGAGGTAAGTAAGGAAAATAATGATAAAACTATACAGGAAGAGGTAAATGAGGAAGAAAGTAATAAGACTACACAGGATGAGGAAAGTAAGGAAAATAGTGATGAACAGGTTGAAACCGCTCCTGACTTTAAATTTTTAAATATGGATGGGGAAGAGGTTCATCTTTCGGATTATTTTGGAAAACCGATTGTACTCAATTTTTGGGCGACTTGGTGCGGACCATGTCAGATGGAGATGCCTTATTTTGATACGGCATACAAACAGTATGGTAATGATATAAACTTTCTGATAGTCGATCTGACTGATGGCAGTCGAGATACTGTAGAAAGTGCAAAGAGCTTTGTAAATGAAAAGGGATTTAGCTTTCCGATAGGCTTTGATACAGAGTATAATGGCGCATATACCTATGGGGTGTCATCTATCCCTATGACCCTTTTTATTGATAAGGATGGGGTTATTCAGGCATATCAGATAGGAACCATAGATGAAGGTGTTTTAATTGAACAGCTTGAGCTTCTTGTAAAATAGAAAAGAAAATAATAATTCTTTACTTTTGATATATTAAGTGTTAGAATATATTTTGCAAAAGCAAATTGCGTACAATTAATTGAAATAAGTTTGTTATATAAGGTTGATTAAAACAGAAAGGAACAGTATATGCTTCAGATTAAGGATATCAGGAAAGAGTATAAAACCGGTGGACGGATCCAGGTTGCATTGGATGATGTAAGTCTTGCTTTGCGTGACAATGAGTTTGTGGCTATACTTGGTCCGAGTGGTTCGGGTAAGACGACTCTTTTAAATATAATTGGTGGTTTGGATCGGTATAATTCAGGCGATCTTATTATAAATGGTATATCGACGAAGAAGTATTCTGACAGAGATTGGGATTCTTACAGAAATCATGCGGTAGGATTTATCTTTCAAAGCTATAATCTGATTCCGCATCAAAATGTACTTGCAAATGTTGAGCTTGCACTTACTATTTCCGGTGTTTCAAGAAAAGAAAGAAAGAAAAGAGCTGAGGAAGCTCTTATTAAGGTTGGACTTAAAGAACATATGCATAAGCTGCCGAGTCAGATGTCAGGAGGACAGATGCAGCGTGTAGCTATAGCAAGGGCTCTTGTAAATGATCCTGAGATTTTACTTGCCGATGAGCCTACAGGTGCTCTTGATTCGGAGACAAGTGTACAGATTATGGATCTTTTGAAAGAGGTTGCAAAGGACAGACTTGTTGTTATGGTAACACATAATCCCGAACTTGCCGAACAGTATGCAAATCGTATTGTAAGACTTAAGGATGGAGTGATAACGGCTGATACCAATCCTGTATCCGTTGAAGAATTAAAGGATGAAGGAGCAGTACATAAAAATATGGGCAAAAGCTCCATGTCATTTTTTACTGCGTTGGCTTTAAGTTTTAATAATTTGCGTACCAAGCTTGCAAGAACTTTGCTTGTCGCTTTTGCAGGCTCGATAGGTATAATCGGAATTGCACTTATATTATCACTGTCAAATGGTGTTGATATTTATATAAAGACTGTTGAAGAGGAAACCTTAAAGGAGTATCCTTTACAGATTACCAGCCAAAGCTTTGATTTATCTGCTCTTATGCCTGAGTATTCAGATGAGGAAGATGAAGACATCGGCGAAGAAAAAAAGCGGGAAGAGGTTGAGGTTCAGGAGATAAAAATGGCATCTAAAGCATTTGCCACCATTACCTCAAACGATTTGGAATCTTTGAAGAAGTTTATAGACAGTCCCGAAAGTGGTATGGCGGAGGTTACCCGTGCAATTGAATATACATATGGCGTTTCACCGCTTCTTTATCAGACTTCCTATGGAAAGAATCGTCAGGTTAATCCTGATATGACATTTTCAGCCTTGGGTTTTGGTAATACGGGTACGATGAGCAGCATCTTATCTTCGGTAAGCAGCACAAATGTTTTTTTTGAAATGCCTAAGGATAGCGGACTTTACGAAGGACAATATGATGTGGTGGCAGGACGTTGGCCGGAAAATTATAATGAGTGTATAGTTGTTCTTACATCACATGGAGGTCTGGCGGATGTTGCAACTTATGCCATGGGCCTTAGGGATGCTTCTGAGCTTGATGCGATGGTAAATGCATTTACAACAGGCGAGGAAATTGATATAGACACGGAAGAAGCAACATATAAATATAATGATCTGCTTGGTATATCATTTAAGCTGGTTAATCCGGGAGATTTATATTCGTATGATGAAAAGTATAATGTTTGGACAGATAAATCCGGTGATGAGGACTATATGGATGAGCTTTTAAAAAGCAGTGAGGATGTAACTATTGTCGGAGTGGTTAAGCCTAAGGAAGATGCGGTTACTACGATGCTTCAGCTTGGAATTAACTATCCTTATACATTGTCGGAATATGTTCAGGAACAAGCAGGTGAAAGTGAAATAGTGAAGGCTCAGCTTGCCGATCCTGACACAAATGTTTTTACGGGACTTAAGTTTGGTGAGGAAGAAAACAGAGAAGAATTGGGCATGGAGGATATGTTTTCCGTGGATGAGGAAAAGATGCAGGAGGCATTTAAGGTGGATGAAAGTGCACTTGCTTTTGATTTTTCCGGTCTTGATATGAGTAATACGGATTTGTCGGCGGTTGTTAATCCTTCTGATTTTAATTTATCCTTACCCGAGCTTTCTGATGAAGAAATTGTCAATATGCTGAGTGGCGTTAAGTTTAATATGACAAGAGAAGTGCAGCAGGAGATGTTTGAACAGATTGTAAATGGATATATAACCTATGCTTCAAATGATCCGTCAACTAACTATGCCAATATGCAGGCTGCTATAGGTGATTATCTTGAAACCGAAGGAGCAAGACAGATTATTACCGATGGTATGAGAGAAGCAATACAAGCGTCCGGACAACAGATAATCAGTACTGATGAATTGACCTCGCTTGGTACAAGTCTTATGACAGGATATTCAGGATGGGCTATAGCACAGGGATATATAACTCCGGAAGATATGCAGGCACATATAGGTGATTATCTTGCTACGGAGGAAGCTCAGGGGATAATCAGTCAGGCAGAATATACTATGGTTAATAATCTTATGTCCATATCAATATCTGATGAACAGATTAACAAACTCATGCAGCAGCTTTATTCCGGATATATTATTTATGCAGAGCAAAATAATATGCCGGATCCAACCAAGTTTTTACCTTCATTTACAGAATATCTTTCTACCCCTGAGGCTTCTGCAATTATTATGGATGGAGTGTCAAAAAGCCTGGATACTTCTGAGCTTGAGAATCGTTTGGCACAGACCATGGGTAATTATTCACAGGAAATGGCATCAGGTATAGCGAAGGGTATGGAGACAATGATGCAGAGTGCTATGGAGGTACTTGGAAGCCGTATCAAGTCAGGTATGGAAAGTGCCATGGGAAACATGGGTGAAAAGATGGAAAATGCATTTTCCTTTGATGAACAGGCATTTGCTGAGGCAATTACATTAAATATGTCTGAGCAGGAAATGAGTGAGCTATTCACTGCCATGCTTTCAAAAGAAACTGCAACCTATGATGGAAACTTAAGAAAGCTTTCTTATGTGGAAAGAGAAAAACCAAGCTCGATTATTATCTATCCGATTGATTTTGAAAGTAAGGAAAAAATCAAGGAAATACTGGATGGCTATAATGAACGTATGAGAGTGATAGATGAGGATAAGGTTATCGTATATACTGATATAGTAGGAACTCTTATGAGCTCTGTTACGGATATTACCAATGCGATTACATATGTACTTATTGCATTTGTATCCATATCGCTTGTGGTTTCATCCATTATGATAGGCGTTATCACATATATCAGCGTATTGGAAAGACGTAAGGAAATCGGTATACTTAGAGCTATCGGTGCGTCAAAGCATAATATCTCACAGGTGTTTAATGCAGAGACATTTATAATAGGTTTACTTGCAGGATTGATGGGTATCATAGTGACACTGATTTTAATTGTTCCGATTAATCATATAATTGCATCATTTACTGACCAGCCTATAAGGGCAGCACTTCCGTTTTTTGGAGGTGTATCATTGGTATTGCTTTCTGTGATACTTACATTAATCGGTGGTATAATACCATCACGAAAGGCTGCAAAGAGTAATCCGGTGGCGGCACTTAGGACGGAGTAAAATGTGTTATGGAGAGTGAGCATTGTTATACAGTAAAATGTATCATGGGAACAGTTACCTTGTCACACAGAAATAAGATAATAAAAAAGGAGAATTTGGCATGGATATTTTAGAAGCAATTGAAAAAAGACATTCGGTAAGGTCATATAAGGATGAACCTGTTGCAGAGGATGTAAGAATAAAGCTGGATGCCTTTGTTGAGGAGTGTAAAAATGAAAGCGGTCTTTCAATAAAGGTTGTATATGACGATCCGGAGATATTTGACTCGAAGCTTGCACATTACGGTAATTTTAAAAATGCTAATAATCTTATCATAATGGCAGGAGATAAAAATACGGATAATGATGAAAAATGCGGTTACTATGGAGAAAAAATAGCTTTATATGCACAGACTCTCGGGCTTAATACCTGCTGGGCGGCTCTTACATTTAGCAGAGGTAAGGTCAGAAAGATGCTTGATGAGGGTGACAGGTTATGTGTAGTAATAGCCTTTGGATATGGTGAAACTGATGGTGTGGAAAGAAAAAGCAAGAGCATAGAAGAGGTTGTGGGTTCTAAAGGAGATATGCCGGATTGGTTTAAAAAAGGTGTTAAGGCTGCTCTTCTTGCACCTACAGCAGTCAATCAACAGAAGTTTAAATTTGGCATTAAGGATGGCAAGCCTGTGGCTGTAGTATCAGGCAGAGGACCTTGCGTTAAGGTTGACCTTGGAATTGCAAAATATCATTTTGAGGTTGCATCAGGCAGGAAAGTGTGCTAATATATGCGAATGAAAATTAGATACATGCGGTAGTCGGTGCCGATGGACTTGGATTATGCTTATTTTAATAATATATATATTGTATGCTGCATATGAAATGTCTTGACGTTAAAAGGGAAGCAGGTGTGAATCCTGCACGATCTCGTCACTGTATTAGAGGAGTATAGGATATGTGCTATGATATGAGTTTTAACAGCATATTATTGCAGCCACTGATAATTAATTTATTGGGAAGGTATATCCTGTATGAGGATGCTTAAGCCAGGAAACCTGCCGATTATTTAGGGTACAGGGATAAAATCCCGGATTACGAGGCATTAATCGTACCGTCAAAACACGAATTATTTCGGGTTTTTCTTTTAATGTCTTTTACTCTTATGTAGAAGACTATTTTACTTTATGGAGGAATTTTTCTGTGAAGTATACTAACGAAAGAACAAACGGATATGATTGGATTTTGTTTTCGTACCTGTTCAGTATCATACAAAAGGAGGACATTTATTATGAGAAAGAAACTTTTGGTACTTGCACTTGCAGGATGTATGGTGCTTGCAACCGGCTGTGGAAAGGATGAGACTGATAAGGAGACTACTACAGCAGAAGATACAACAACAGAGGCAGTTACAGAGGAAGCTGCCGAAGATGTGACTGAAGAGGTGGCTGAGGAAGTTACTGAAGAGGCAGAAGAGGAAGATGAGGAGGATTACACTACAGGTGATGCAAGCCTTGATAATACTTTGAATCAGGATGATATAGGTGAATCAGAGCTTTTGGTTGTAAGTTTCGGTACAAGCTTCAATGATAACAGAAGACTTACAATCGGTGCCATCGAGGGAGCTCTTGCAGATGAATTTACTGATTACAGTGTACGTAGAGGTTTTACAAGCCAGATTATAATCGATCATGTAAAGAGTCGTGACGGTGAGGTTATAGATAATGTAGGTGAGGCTCTTGACAGAGCTGTTGCAAATGGTGTTAAGAAACTTGTTGTTCAGCCTACACATCTTATGGATGGTTATGAGTACAATGATTTGGTTGATGAAATCAGTCAGTATGCAGATGCGTTTGAGCAGATTAGTATAGGTGAGCCTCTTCTTACTACAGATGAGGATTTTAAGGCTGTTGCAGAGGCTATCGTTGCAGCAACAAGTGAGTATGATGACGGTAAGACCGCAATCTGCTTTATGGGACATGGTACCGAGGCTGATTCAAACGGTGTATATGCCCATATGCAGGAGGTTCTTGATGAACTTGGATATGAGAACTACTTCATCGGTACTGTTGAAGCAGAGCCGAGTCTTGAGGATTTAATTGCGGCAGTAGGCGAGGGTGAATATGAAAGAGTAGTTCTTGAGCCTCTTATGGTTGTAGCAGGTGACCATGCTAACAATGATATGGCCGGTGATGATGAGGATTCATGGAAGTCAGCTTTTGAAGCAAAGGGTTATGAAGTTGTATGTGTATTAAGAGGTCTTGGTGAATTCGAAGATATACAGCAGCTTTATATCCAGCATGCTCAGGAGGCTATTGATAAGCTTAACTAATCTATTAAAGTATGTACGGTAGAAGCAGATTATCTGTGATTGACAAGCATATGTGTAACTTGCTATCAATTTGTGAAATCAGGGCATATGCCATCTCTATATTAGTACGAAATCGATAAACTCGCTTCGCTCAGACATATCGATTTCTGAGCTAATATATTCGATGCCATATTGCTGATTTTACACAAATCGGGCAAAATGTTACACATATACTTGTCACTCGCAATCTAATCTGCTTCGACCGATATAATTTCGAACTTGATTTTTGATATGTTATAATATATTCATTTAAGCCAATATAAGAATATTAGAAATTAGAAAAATGTAAGAGGAATTGTTATGAAAAAGTTTTTTTACAAGGCTGCTATTGTATCATGTTTTATAACACTGGGTTTGACAGGTTGTGGTAATAATAAGAAGAATGATACAACTGCTGTAAGCGAGACAGAAATAGTAACAGAGGATGAGACTGAAGCAGCGACTATAGAGGATGCGGCAGCAGAAACCGAAGCTGATAATGAGGAGGCTACTGATACGGATTCCTCGGATAAGGTTGCTGATGCTTCTGAGATGACAACTGTTGATGAGGTTGTTGAAGAGGGCATGGTGCCTGTATATGCAAATCAGGTTAATGATGGTGTATATGATGTTACTGTATCTTCCAGCTCATCTATGTTTAAGATTGTAAGCTGTGAATTGACTGTTGAGGATGGTAAGATGACTGCAACTATGCATATGAGCGGTACAAGCTATCTTTATCTCTATCCGGGAACAGGCTTGGAAGCAGTAGATGCAGAGGAAGCGGATTACATCCCATTTGATGAAGCGGAGGACGGTTCACACAGCTTTGAATTTCCTGTAGAAGCTTTGGATGAGGGTATACCTTGTGCTGCATACAGCAAGAATAAGGAAAAATGGTACGATAGGACCATACTTTTCCGTGTGGACTCACTTCCAATAGATGCCTTTAAGGAAGGTGTATTTACAACAGTTGATTCTCTTGGACTTTCAGACGGAAATTATTCTGTAGAGGTAAGTCTTGCAGGCGGTTCAGGTAAGGCAAGCGTTGATTCACCGGCTGACATTAAGGTAGAAAACGGAGAATGTATCGCAACTATAGTATGGAGCAGCCCGAATTATGATTACATGGTTGTAAACGGTGAGAAATATCTGCCTGTTAATACAGAGGGTAATTCTGTATTTGAGATACCTGTAAGCATATTTGATAAGAATATGAAGGTTATAGCAGATACAACCGCTATGAGTGAGCCTCATGAGATAGAATATACACTTTATTTTGATTCGCCGACAATTAAGTGATAATTAGAAAATTAAACTTAATATATTATAATTTAAATTATAAAAATGAAGTATTCATATTACTTATAGGAAATTAAAAATGACAAGTAAAAAGACAGGAAATATGAATTTGTTGCTTTACATTCTGTTGATATTTTCACTTATGCTGACAGGCTGTGGAGCAAATAAAAAATCTAATAACGAAGTTAGCAGTGACACAGATGCAATTAATGAAGAAGCCCCTTTGATAGAGGGGCTTCATTTTAAAGAAATTGTTCCGCTTGATTATGCAAAGTGTTTTACTATTTACAGATATGAGGAAGGTTATTCTCTTATCAGTGTAAGTGACGGAAGGAATTATTTACTTGTGCCTGAGGGTAAGGTTGTCCCTGATGGTGTAAAGGATTATTTTATAATTAAAAAGCCTGTTTCTAATATATATCTTGCTTCAACCTCAACTATGGCGCTATTTAACGCTATGGATGCACTTGATGTGATAGGTACTACATCTCTTAATGCAAATGACTGGTATATAGAAGCAGTAAGAGAGGCTATGGAGGATGAAAGTATTGTCTTTGCAGGTAAGTATTCGGAGCCTGATTATGAATATCTGATGGATGATGAATGTAAGCTTGCCATAGAAAATACGATGATTCTTCATACCCCTGAAGTTCAGGAAAAATTGGAAGAACTTGGGATTACGGTTTTTATCGACTGCTCAAGTTACGAGGATCATCCTCTTGCAAGAAGCGAATGGATAAAGGTTTATGCAGAGATAACAGACAGACAGGACGAAGCAGATGCATTTTTTGCCGAGCAGAAAAAATATGTTGAGGAGCTTTCGGATTATGAAAGCACAGGAAAGACTGTCGCATATTTTTATATAAATGAATCCGGATCTGTAGTGGTGCGAAAGACCTCTGATTACATACCAAAGATGATTGAGATAGCAGGCGGAGATTACATATTTGATGACCTTGGAACTGATGATGAAAAGGCATCTTCAAGTACAAATATTACTATGGAAGAGTTTTATAATACTGCGAAGGATGTTGACTATCTCATATATAACGCAACAATTGATAATCCGCTTCACAGTATAGATGAATTAATAGATAAAAATGCGCTTTTTGCAGAGTTTAAGGCAGTTAAAAATGACAATGTGTGGTGTACGGAAAAGAATATGTTTCAGGCTACAGATGTTATAGGAAATATAATCGGAGATTTCCATACGGTTATTACTGATGATGACGCTGAAACTCTTGAATTCCTCTACAGGATACATTGAGTTTTTCTATGACAAATTGAGTGTGTAGACAAGTTTCAACGCAAACACGCTCTCGCTCGGTTTTTTACGTAGCGGTACTAAGCTCGGAAATACCTCGCTAAGTACCGACGTAAAAAAACGGTTTGCTTATGAAACTGTCTACACACTAAATTTGATTTACACAGTGATAAAGTATATAATATGTTTGGTTATTATATAATTTGGAGAAAGATAAGATATGAAAAAAAAGAGAGATTTGAATGATATTGAGATTAATAATTCAGGCAACAGAATGAGATATACCTTATTCTTTTTTTTCATGTTTGTTTTGTTTGTTGTTATTACTATTTTGAATATCAATATCGGTTCGGTTGATATTTCAGTACCGGATATTTTT
>JAFUEG010000325.1 GCA_017464045.1 Lachnospiraceae bacterium | reverse complement strand
GTCTACAAAATGTCAACATTTTTTTTGAGGTTTTATTTTTGTACAAATAATGTATTGAAAAAAATTAAATATAGTGTTAATCTCTTCTTGTACATTTATTGTACTAGGAAAGTGCCCACGACAGGTTGCTGTTTGCCGGTGGCAAACGTTTAGCAACGACCGAAGCGAAGCGTAGAGGTAGCCTCCCGAACCAATTGACCAGCGTATGTTGGAATACATAGGAGGGAGGTGGCGCTTATGACAGTCTATGAAATCTTTATGGTTGTGCTTGGAGTGATCGGTACGCTGATATCGCTGGGCATGCTGTTAATTGCGTTGCTTACCTTTCTCGATAAGAGAAAAAAGCGAAAATAAAAATGCCTCTCCTGTCTGCAAACGGGAGAGGCGGGCTCATTAATTTGAGCTTATAAACCCTTTCGGGAGTATCCACTTTGGAGTGGGTACTCTTCCTATTTGTAAGTATAACATTATGATAAATATTATTCAATAGTTATTTGATAAATATGATATTAAACTGATTAATTTATATCATTTGATTTTCTTTAAAGTATAGTGTTGCAAAATCGTTGCAAAAATCCCCAATAATTAATATAAAGAAAATGAATATTTTGACACTACATATAGTATTTAAAATAAAGGAAATAAATCTAAATGTAGTTGTATATATCGAGATGGAGTAGCATTATGCATAGAACATATTCAAATGAAGATATAACAGTATTTTGGTGTTCGGATAAATGTCGGCATGCAAGAATGTGTGTGACCGGCTGTCCAGGTGTATTTGAATTTGGAAGAAGACCTTGGATTATCTTGAAAAATGGAGATAATCCGGATATTTGGCGTGCTATTGAAAAATGTCCTTCCGGAGCGCTTAGTATTACATATAATCATGGTGTCAGCATTATATACGATGAGCCGGGACATAGAAGTGTCGCTTATCTTAATGATATGAAAATCGGTGAGTGTGATTATGAGGATACCGGTAAGGGGTTTTTGATATTTCATACGGAAGTAAATCCAGAGTATGGAGGAAAAGGAATAGCGAAGCGATTGGTTTACTGCATAATTGAACAGGCTGAAAGACAAAAGAAAGAAATTGCAGCTACCTGTTCGTATGCTATAAAGATAATTAATGAATAATAGTCAGATATGCCGGGGCATTATTATAATGTCCCGTTTGCTTTTTTAATTGTAAAACAGTTTTCTATATGGTAGTATAAAGGAAGTGAAATATATTATTTTGATTGGAGTGACAGGGATAATATATGAACATTTTACATGATGCCGATATCCGGGATGAGCTTTGTGATTTTTTTGAAGAAATGTATGGCAAGGTCAGATTTTTTGATGAACTTACCATGGGCAAATCAAGAGCGGATATAGTAATGGTTACAGAGCAGGGATTAATCGGTGCGGAGATAAAAAGTGATGCCGATACGTATGACAGGCTTGCGAGACAGGTGAAGGATTACGACAGATTTTTTGATTATAATTTTGTTGTGGTGGGGACAAGCCATGCGCATCATATAAGGGAGCACGTGCCGGAACATTGGGGAGTGATAACGGTTGAAGCGACTGATAAAAAAGCTTTGGATTTTTATGTATTAAGGGAACCGAAGATAAGTCCGAAGATTAGGCTTACCAATCAATTGGCACTTCTTTGGAGAAGTGAATTAGCGGTTATTCAAAAGCAAAATAGTCTTTATAAATATCCGGGAAAAAGTAAGATGTATGTAAAAAAATATTTGCTTGAAAGTGTAGATAAGGGCTTGCTTAAAAAGCAGATGTTGGAAGTATTATTTGAGAGGGATTATTCTGTGTTTAAGGATTAGGAATATATCATGGGAGAAGGGTAACACAATATGGATATGAGATTAGGATATTTTATTATCTTTACAATGCTATCTTTGGCTTTGGCTGCTTGTACCATAGATAGTTTTAGATCAAGCAAGTCTATAGGCAGGGCGCTTGGATTGCTTGAGCTGGCGCTTATCCCGCCGGTTATCGGCAATGCCATAATTGTAGTATCGGGAGAAAGGACCGTTTCTCTGATTGGTTATTACATTTATTTTATCGGAATGGTTATTGTAATGGCAACCTTGGTAAACTTTGCAAATAACTATTGCGGAGGCGGACGCAATTCAAAGCGTAAGCCAACAGTTATGTATATAATTCTCTTTGCGGATATAGTACAGATGCTGCTTAATCCGATATTTGGACATGCCTTTGATGTTGAGAACATTGATGTAGATGGAAAACCATATTATAAGCTGGTGCCGCACTTTGGACAGACTATACATAGAATTGCAGTCTACTTTGTGTTCCTTTGCGTTATCCTCATCTTTATGGTTATGGCTGCACAAACTGCCAGAGTTTATAGAGAACGTTATACGGTCGTTCTTATAGGAATGATTGTGACAGGCTTGTGGCAGATCTTTTATATTTTTTCCGGAAAGCCTGTTGACAGGTCAATGATAGGTTTTGGATTATTTGGAATTCTTGTGTTCTATCTGTCTATCTATTATCGCCCGTTAAGACTCCTTGACAGAATGCTTTCACGTATAGCATCAAGGATACCGGATTCCTTATTTGTGTATGATCCGAATGGAAAACCGATATGGGCAAATGACCCTGCACGCGAGCTTACCGGTGTAAAGGAAAATGAACTTGAGCTTATTATTGAAAGACTTACCGAATTGTTTGGAAAAAGAGATCCGAGCCGTAATGACTGGTCTGAAGACAGGGTAATAGGTAATGGCGATGATGCTTTATATTATTCGCTTGAGATGCACTCGGTTATGGATGAAAAGAATCGGTTTATGGGTTCATTTTTATATGTCCGCGATAAGACCGAAGAAAAAAATAAAATAAAGAAAGAACTTTATAATTTAAACCATGACAGCTTGACAGGGCTTTATGCAAAGCATTATATGTTTGAAAATATAAGAAATATGCTTGACAGTAATCCTGATACGGAATATTTCGCGGTATTTCTTGATGTAAAGAATTTTAAAATTGTAAATGATATATTCGGCTCTGATTTTGGAGATTTTGCGATATGTAAAATTGCTGACTGGATTAAGGACAATGTTACTGAAAATTGCGTATATGGCAGAATCGCCGGAGATACCTTTGGCGTGATGGTGCCTTCGGACGATTTCGATGCAGACAAGCTTGAGGAGGATCTTTCAAACTTTGTTGTAACAGACGGAAATGTTTCACATCAGCTTCACATATATCTTGGGGTTTATGCTGTAAGAGACAGAGACGTGGATGTTTCTGTTATGTTTGATAGAGCACATTTTGCGATATCTTCATTGGCAGATGAAATCAATACCCACATTGCATTTTATGATGATAACTTAAGGGAAAAGGTTATGTGGGATCAGAAGATAAGTGCATATCTGCATGAAGCTATAGAAGAGATGCAGATTAGACCGTACTTACAGCCTATTACGGATAATAACGGAAAGGTTGTCGGAGCGGAGGCTCTTGCCAGATGGATTCATCCGGAATACGGATTTATGCCGCCTTATAAATTTATACCTTTATTTGAAAATAACGGAATGATTGTGGATGTGGACAGACATATGTGGCGATGTGCCTGCAAATTGCTATCCGGGTGGAAGGGAAAGCATGATGATCTGTTTATATCGGTCAATATTTCGCCAATGGATTTTTATTATATAAATGTTGTTTCAGAGATTTCAAAGCTGGTAAAGGAATATGATATCGAGCCAAGGAAGCTTCGTCTGGAGATAACCGAAACCGTTATGATGAACGATGCAGGCGACAGAATGAAGATACTTGATGAATTTAGAAAACTTGGATTTATAGTTGAAATGGATGATTTTGGAAGCGGTTATTCATCACTCAATCTTTTAAAGGATATGCCTGTTGATGTACTTAAGATAGACATGAAATTCCTTTCTGACAGCGAGGAAAATGATAAGCCTATGACGATATTAAAGAATATTGTCAAGCTTTCCGAGGAGCTTAAAATCGTTTCACTCACAGAAGGTGTTGAAACCGAGCAGCAGTATAAACAGCTTTCCGAGATGGGATGTAAGCTGTTCCAGGGATATTATTTTTCAAAGCCTCTGCCGGAAAATGAGTTTGAGGAGTATCTGAAAAAGAGCGCGTAAGGTGGTTTTTTAATAACGCAATATAGTGATTTAATTTAAGATTATTTAAGAAAAAAGCAAAGCGTTATCGGAACTTTGATTATAAAGAAATTTATTATTAAAATAAAAGATATAGGAGGAATTAAAAATGGCAAATGACAGACGTCCGGACGATATGGTTCGTATCACTACACCGGAGCTTGCTGATGCTTTTATCGAGGAGCAGATAGCAGCACTTAAGGAACAGATTGGTGATAAGAAGGTGCTGCTTGCACTTTCGGGAGGAGTGGATTCATCGGTAGT
>JAFUEG010000324.1 GCA_017464045.1 Lachnospiraceae bacterium | reverse complement strand
TCTGCTCCAACTAAATCAATAAAAGCACCAAATGGAGTAACATTTTTAACTGTTCCTTCAACAACATCTCCAACCTTTATTGAATAAAATAATTTCTTAGAATCCTCTGCCTTGGCAGCTGTAACAAGTTTCTTTCTATTACCGATAACCCTTCTCTTTCTAGGATTGAATTCAGTAAGAATGAATTCAAGCTCCTGACCCATAAACTTATCGAGATTTTTCTCAAATGTATCAGAAACAAGGCTGGCAGGAATAAATACCTTACACTCGTCAACGGTTACACTTAAACCGCCTTCACGAACCTCAGTAACAACACCCTTAACAACCTCTTCGTTATTAAATGCTTCCTCAAGCTTTTCATATGACTTCTCGGCAGCCACTCTCTTATATGAAAGTAAAACCTGTCCTTCACCGTCATTTGTCTTAATAACCTTAACTGTTATAGGGTCACCAACCTTTGCAACTGTTGTAAGATCAAGATTAGGTGTATTAGAATACTCATTTCTTGTAATAATACCGTCTGACTTATACTGGATATCAACAATAATTTCATCAGGCTTAACATCAATAATCTTACCTTCAACAACGCTTCCGGTTCTTATTTTGTTTTCATTTTCCTCCGATTGTTTTAATAACTCTTCAAAACTTAATTCCGACATACTGTCATGAACCTCCTTAATAATATTATTTGGGGTAGATGCCCCAGCCGTAATACCTACCCTCTTAGCGGATTCAATAACAGCCAAATCCAAGTCAACGAGTGTCTGAATATAGTAAGTATTCTTGCATTGTTTTTTGCTTATCTCATAAAGCTTTTGTGTATTAGAGCTATGCTTACCACCTATAACTATCATGGCATCAACATCGGCTGCAAGCTTTTCCGCATCCGCCTGTCTTACCTCCGTAGCATTACAGATGGGACTATAAACACGAATATTATAATCTTTTTTTTCAAAAAATTCAACTAATTCTTTAAATTTTCTGTTATTAAATGTCGTTTGAGATACTAAAACCATCTCACCTTGTAATTTATCGGCATACTTTTCGACATTATTAACCGAATCAAGTATAATCGGAGTATTATTACACCAACCGATTATTCCCTGTACCTCAGGATGATTTTCATCTCCTGTAATAATTATAGTTTTTCCGTTTTTGCTTTCTTCATCAACTATGTTATGAATCTTTTTTACAAACGGACATGTCGCATCTATAAGTTCAAAGCCGGCATCTGTAATTATATCATAAATGTTTTTTCCTACTCCATGTGAACGTATAACAATCTTATATTTAATACCGTTTTCTTTATTATCTGCAAGCCATTCGAGCGCTTTTACATCTTCAATGATTTCTACGCCCTTTGATGCCAGATCATTAACAACCTCTTCATTGTGAATTATAGGTCCGTAGGTATAAACCATGGTATTATTATCATTGCTATTTACCTGTTCATATACTGTATCAACAGCTCTCCTAACACCAAAGCAAAAGCCGGCAGATTTTGCTATTATAACCTCTCTCATGCACTCTCCAAATCAACATTTTTTATCAATAAAATATCTTATCTATGTAATCATCATTTCAATTTAATCATCTTATCAGTGTAATTATCTTTTCTACAACCTCATCAATTGTCATATCCGATGTATCAAGCAATATTGCGTCTTCAGCCTGCTTAAGAGGTGCTATATCTCTGTGCATATCCTGATAATCTCTTTTTTCAATATCTTCTTCTATCTTCCCAAGATCTGGATTTTCACCTTTTTCAACAAGTTGGTCATATCTTCTTTTTGCTCTGGTATACACCGAAGCAGTAAGATATATTTTTAGCTCGGCATTCGGAAGAACAAAGGTTCCGATATCCCTTCCATCCATAATAACATCATTTGAGGCGGCTAATTCTCTTTGAAGATTTAGCAATTTTTCTCTTACTACCTTCTTTGCTGCAACCTTTGAAGCCATATTACCAACCTCTTCACGTCTTATAGCTGTACTTACATCTTCACCATTAAGATATATATGCTGAACCTTATCGACATATTTAATTTTAATATCAATATTATCGCAAGCTGTTTTTACGTCATCATCATTATCAGAATCAATATCATTTTTAATTATATATAAAGCGATGGAACGATACATAGCGCCTGTATCAACATATATAAATCCCTTTTTATCCGCTACAAGCTTTGCTATGGTACTTTTTCCTGCTCCTGCGGGTCCGTCAATTGCTATATTCATCTTTTTCCCTCCTGATTATGTAAAATCAATGTGACAATGCTCATGCCACATGTCACAAATTAGTGTGACATAGCTCACGTCCATGTCACATAACCATCCTTGCCGTACTCCAAGCTATCTGAAGATTAAATCCTCCTGTAAGAGCGTCTACATCAAGTACCTCCCCGATAAAGCTTAAGCCTTTTACTTTCTTACATTCCATATTTTTCGGATTGATTTCTTTGACACTAACTCCGCCATGAGTTATAATAGCTTCTTCAAAGCCTCTTGAACCGGTTATACTAAATTCAAAATCTTTTAATGTCTTTAACAGCCTTACTCTTTCTTCCTTGGTCACGGAATGTACCTTTTTATACGGATCAATTCCGCTAATATCTATTATAACAGGTATAAGACTTTTAGGAAGAAGATTATCCATAGAATTTTGAAAATTCTTATTGCTGTTTTCCTCAAAATCTCTTAGTAACCTTACATCAAGCTGTTCCTTACTGAGTGCAGGTTTTAAATCAATACTTAATTTAAGCTCTTTATCATAATATCTTGTAAGATAAGACGAAGCAGAAAGAATTACAGGACCGCTTACTCCAAAATGAGTAAAAAGCATCTCTCCGAAATCCGAATATATTTCCTTTCTCTTATCCTTTTTTATTGCTGTAAATGTTACTTTAACATTTTTAAGTGATAGTCCCATTAAACGTTTGCAAATATCCTCTTCTTTAACAACAAGAGGAACCAAAGCCGGAACAGGTTCGACAACTGATAATCCAAGTTCTTTTGCCCATCTGATCCCGTCACCCGTGGAACCGGTACGCGGATAAGAAAGTCCACCGGTTGCAACAATAACCATATCCGAAGTAAGAGTCCTTTTCTTATCCTTTTCGTCTATATATTCTACTCCTGAAATCTGATATTTTATCTTATCTTTATCAGATTTTCTTTTTGCATAATTATTATCCTTAACTATATCAACGCTTTCATCTTCAACTGTATCAGCCTCATGATATTCCCTGTAATTTAATCCTGTCACACAGCAATTAAACAAAACCTCTACATCAAGCTTTTTCAATCTGTTATAAAGCGCTGCTATCACATCGGAAGAATGGTCTGAAACAGGAAAAACCCTGTTTCCTCTCTCTGTCTTTATCTTAAGCCCAAGCTTATTTTCAAAAAAATCCATTGTATCTTTAGAATCAAAGCTGTTAAATGCACTGTACATAAATTTGGAATTAGATACAATATTCTTAAAAAGCTCGTCCTTATCACAGTTATTCGTAAGATTACATCTTCCCTTACCCGTGATAAAAAGCTTTTTGCCTGCTTTTTCATTCTTTTCTAATAAAATTACCTTTTTACCTCTTTCAGCCAGCTTTATGCCTGCCATCATACCTGAGGCACCACAGCCTATTATTATTGCGTCATAATAATTTTCATTCAATTTTATTCTTCTCCCATCATCCAATTTTGAACGATTTCAGCGAATCTCGGCAAGGTCAATGAAATATATCCGTATTTTATAACCTTTTATAACTTTTAAATACTTTTATAACCTTTTATAACTTTTGTCAAATATCATTATTATTTTTAAACTTATTATCCGGTTCAATAATCTCAACTATATCTGTATTATTATCCTTTAAAGGAAGATAAACTATAAGAAAATATAATAGCGGAATCCATGCAAGGGTTATAAACATAAAAAAGGTTGCTGATAGTTTGGAAATTATACAAGCTGCGATATATGCAATAACCGTAAAAATAATTATTGCACCCATAACCTTTCGGATATCCTTTCCTTGTGTTTCGGTTTTCTTTAACAATCCAAATCTGCATATCAAGGTAAGAATGAGCGATCCGAGCGCTGTAATTATATACATTCCGACCATCGCAAAGAAGCTCACCGCTCCTCCGACAACAAAAATACCCAAATTAACAAAAGGTCCCAAATCATCGCCGTCAACATAAAAGTTATCAACCATACTCTTTCTTGCAAAAAAATGTATACCAAGCACTCCAAGGCAGCCGCAAGCAACCCAATATATCAGTATAATATATAATATAACCGAAGTAAGAACCCTTTTATTTTTCATATATCAATCTCCCTAATATTCAAAGTGCTGTCACAAATTCTGTGACAGCACTATAAAAATCATATTACACCGGATATGTCTTATCCTCTGTATTCGCAAGTGATGCATCAATTCCGGTTTCCTGAGCTTCTCTGTACTTGAAGAACTCAGTTGCAACCTGTGGGAACAATGCATATGAAAGAACATCCTCATCCTGCTTCTTATACTGAGCCATTTCTTTTTCAAGCTTTTCAAGCTGTGGCTCGATATCATCTGCAGGTCTGTAGGTAATCGGCTCCTTCATTCCAAGGCTGTCAAGAGCCATCTTCTGAACTTCCTTATCCATAGGCTTAACTGTCTGACCATATTTGCCTACAAGTAAATCCTTTGATTCCTTTGTCATCATCTTATATCTCTTACCGGTAACTACATTTAAAACTGCCTGAGTACCGACAATCTGTGATGAAGGTGTAACAAGAGGCGGTTCACCAAAGTCCTTACGAACACGAGGTACTTCCTCTAAAACCTCATCAAATTTATCTTCTGCATGCATTTCCTTAAGCTGTGATACGAGGTTAGAAAGCATACCGCCCGGTACCTGATAAAGAAGAGTCTTAATATTAACTCCCATTACCTTCGGACTTAAGAGTCCGGACTCTAACCATTGCTCACGTAAAGGTCTGAAATAATCAGCTATCTCAGCAAGCTTAGTCTGGTCTAAGCCTGAATCAAACTCTGTACCCTCAAACGCCTTAACCATAACCTCTGTAGCAGGCTGTGAGGTACCGAGTGCAAGTGGTGACATAGCAGTATCTATTATGTCACATCCGGCCTCAACTGCTTTCATGTAAGTCATTGAAGCCACACCGGAAGTGTAATGTGTATGAAGCTGTATAGGAAGCTTTGTACCCTCTTTAAGAGCTGTAACAAGCTTTGTAGCTTCAGTAGGAACAAGAAGACCTGCCATATCCTTGATACAGATTGAATCTGCACCCATCTCCTCTATCTGCTTAGCCATATTCTTCCAGTAATCCATAGTATATGCATCACCGAGAGTATATGAAAGTGCAACCTGGGCATGTCCCTTTTCCTTATTTGCAGCCTTAACGGCAGTCTCAAGATTTCTGATATCATTTAAACAGTCAAATATTCTTATAATATCAATACCGTTTGCAATTGATTTTTGAACAAAATACTCAACGACATCATCTGCATACGGGCTGTAACCAAGTATGTTCTGACCTCTAAAAAGCATCTGCAGCTTCGTCTTTTTAAATCCATCCTTAAGCTTTCTGAGTCTTACCCATGGATCCTCCTTTAAAAATCTAAGGCAGGCGTCAAAGGTTGCTCCACCCCAGCATTCAACTGAGTGGTAACCAATCTCATCCATCTTGTCTATAATTGGAAGCATCTGCTCTGTAGTCATTCTTGTTGCGATAAGTGACTGGTGAGCATCACGCAATATTGTTTCGGTAATCTTTACCGGTTTTTTTACATCTGACATTTCTTTCCTCCTAACTAACTCTTTTACTTTACAAAATATATAGTATTATACGTTTTTATTTTAACTGACTCCAAAGATTGCAAGGAAGGTACCCGCGGCAACCGCAGTACCGATAACTCCGGCAACATTTGGTCCCATTGCATTCATAAGAAGGAAGTTAGTAGGATCAGCCTCTGCTCCAACCTTCTGTGAAACTCTCGCAGCCATAGGAACTGCTGATACACCGGCAGATCCGATAAGCGGATTAACCTTGCCCTTCGTGACAAGACACATAAGCTTGCCAAACAGTACACCTGCGGCAGTACCAAAGGAAAATGCGATAAGTCCAAGCAATACTATCTTTAAGGTACTAACCTTAAGGAAAGCCTCAGCACTTGTTGAAGCACCAACGGAAGTACCAAGCAATATAACAACTATATACATCATGGCATTTGAAGCAGTTTCTGTAAGCTGCTTTACAACGCCACATTCTCTGAATAAGTTACCGAGCATAAGCATACCGACAAGCGGTGCTGTAGTCGGAAGTATAAGAACAACTACCAATGTAACTATGATTGGGAATAAAATCTTCTCAAGCTTAGTTACAGGACGAAGCTGTGCCATCTTAATCTTTCTCTCCTTCTCTGTTGTAAGAAGCTTCATAATAGGCGGCTGAATAACCGGAACAAGTGACATATATGAATATGCCGCAACGGCTATAGGTCCCATAAGGGTACCACCCATTCCAAGCTTACCTGCAAGGAAGATTGATGTAGGACCGTCTGCTCCACCGATAATTGAAATCGCTGCAGCCTCCTTGCCATTGAAGCCCATAATGAAAGCAAGGAAATATGCAGAATATATACCGAACTGTGCCGCTGCACCCAAAAGGAAGCTCGCCGGATTGGCTATAAGCGGTCCGAAGTCCGTCATCGCACCAACACCCATGAAGATAAGTGAAGGCAATATACTCCATTCATCTAACTTATAAAAATAATGTAATAATCCGCCCTCCTGAATGATACTTGGAAACATATTAACCAAGAACATAACAAAGGAGATAGGAACCAATAACAACGGCTCAAAGCCTTTAGCTATCGCAAGATACATG
>JAFUEG010000323.1 GCA_017464045.1 Lachnospiraceae bacterium | reverse complement strand
TTCTGCTCCTTTGTCTCAACACCCTCGGCAACTATATTATATGAAAGTGCATTTAACATACGGATTGTATATTCAAGCGTAATGCCTGCCTTAATATTTTGAAATGCATCCCATACGATAAACTTATCAATCTTAATGATATTAAACGGCATATGATTGATATAATCAAGATTGGAATATCCTGAACCGTAATCATCAAGAGAAAGTGTAATACCGTAGTCAACTATATGCTTGATATTGTCATTTACAGTATCCGAGCTTCCCGCCATATTGGCAGTTTCAGTTATCTCAATATTAATCTGTGAAGGCTTAACATCATACTCCTCAAGAATACTTATAACCTTCTTATAATACTCAGGCTGCTGAAGCTGAACCGGACTCATATTAACCTCTATATATTCTACGGAGCTTTCAGAAAGCTTATTGTCACGTATGAATTTACAAACCGAACGAAGCACACATTCACCAAGCGAAATAATCAAACCGTTTTTCTCTGCTATAGGAATAAACTCCTCCGGAGAAATCCAGCCAAGCTTTTCATCATTTAATCTGACCAGTGCTTCAGCGGAATTATATGCATTTTTCTCAACAGAGAATATCGGCTGATAGTAGACCAAAAGTGCATTTCTGTCTATGGCAAGTCTTACTGCCTTTTCAATCTCCTTCTCGCCTCTCATCTTGGAAAGATCCATATCACCGGCAATTGATATTCCACCCTTATTGGTCTTCTTAGCCATAGACATGGCATAATCAATCATCTCAATAAGACTGCCGTAATCCTGTGCGTCCTTAGGACATTCAAAACAGCATATGGAAGCTGACATCATAATTCCCGAATTAGATTCACTATACCAAGGATGTCTGAAACGACTCTGAATTATTTCTGATATACTCTTTACATCCTCTATGGATTTTTTATTGCAAACAGCAGCAAACTTGTCCGAGCCATAAGCAAATATATCATCAACCTCATCAACACCTTCAAGATAATTACCGACTTGAACTAAAAGATTATCTCCTACGTCCACGCCATAGGTCTTATTGATATACTTAAAATCATCCATCGCAATGAAAATAATCGAAAACTGCTTATCTCTACCAAAACGATAATCAAGATAGCTGCGCATACAATCCTTATTGTTAAGATTGGTAAGATTATCCATATAAAGTGCCGGATTAAATATATAGTTGTAAAGTGAAAGACATACGATAGAAAATGAAAAGCCCAATAACGCTATCGAGAATCTGTATTGAACCATCAGCATAACCGATGAAAATACGATACTCAATATCAGTATAAATACATTAAACGCAGGGACACTCTTCCTTCTGTAGATAATAACCGCAACCTCGGAGATTACCAATACTGCCGAAAGTAAAACATATATTCCGCCAAGTTTACCGGTGGAATAACCGGAACGGTTAAAATAAAATCCAACCTTTGTCGCAGGTGAAAGGAAATCAATAACTGTCATACATATAAGAATAAAATAAAAGAAATATTTGATTACTCTTTTATTATTTTCATATAAGTTCATATACTCACAGATAAAGTCTGCATATACAACCAGGATAAAGCTTATCATAAACGAATAAAGCGCCATGATATAGTTAAAGCCAACCTCATCTACCATTTCAATCTCATACAAAATATCAGCTATCATATTAATAGCTGTAGCAATTAAAACATAGATATTAAATCTTAAGAAAAAGGAATAGCTTTTAAGAGGTATTCTTTTCTGATGAAAATACCACATAATCATGAGTGTGCAATTTGCGATTGCAGTTAGATTAAATACTAAACTAAATTCGAACATAAGCGACCCCGTTAATTATACATATTTGTACAAAAGCACTAAAAATACCAATAAAATAATAACATTTATAACCAATTTTTACAATATGTCAAATTACACAGTTTTAATACTAATAATTGTATAATTCTTCCTTATTCTATAATAATTCAAATTATTCTACAAAAAAAGGTACTGTTCAACATCGTAATTAATTATATTTTCATCTCAACTACATCACTTATACTGCCAAACAATAAGCGAACCGTCCATACCGCTTTCTTCCAATACAAAAATTCTTTCGTTTCCGCTTTCATCTGTATACATATAACCGTTATTTGGCAATGTTCCATTAAATGTCATGCCTGCAACAAGAGGCTTTTCAGGTGTTAATTCCTCCATTTCATAAAGCTCTGAATATGAAAATTCTATATTTCCGTTATCATCTACGTCTTTTACAAAAAGCTCCAAAACTTTAAAATCTTTAACCGGTTTATCTACAGAAAAGAAAACATGTGTTGTATACTGAGACGTATTTTCAGGTACAAACTCCTCATAATAAGTCGAATTATCAACCACATCATCCGCCCAGACTGCGGATACTACTGCCTCATGTTCATTAACAACCGTTTCGTTACTATCATTTAAATCCAATTCATCTTTTTCTTCTGTATTGATATCATCCGCTTTACCTTCTTCTGTGGATGCCTCTGAAGATGCTTCCATATCAGAATCTATACCTGAAATATCATTTTCTTCAGTTACTGTTTCTTTCTCAGAAACTTTTTCAGTAGTCTCGGTCTTTTCGGCCGTAGTATAATTACTGTTATCATCCTTTGAAGAACCACATGCTGTCAATGTCATCATACCTGCCAATGCTAATACTAATATTTTCTTTTTCATAATAAACTTCTCCTTCTTCATTCTTAACTTTTTATAAAATATATCATATATAATCTGCATGTGGCTTATTATTTTATTACAAGCTCTACAGCATTATTATTATCAACCAGTTTTACACTCTCCATGTTCCTTATGTATGATGTGAACTTCGAATATCCTGCTTTTTTGATTTCATTTTCAACATCATCAAAGCTGTCATATATTTTTTTCTTAAGTAAACCCAAATTTATCTTGTTATTATTTTTCTTTATTTCCTCAATAATTGTTTTTTCCAAACCGACATTTTTATCTGACTTTAACGCTATGGTTGATGTTCTTCCTGAAGTTTTTACAGTTACACTCTGCATACTGTTAGCAAATGATGTAAGATTATTAAAGCCATAATTTCTAAAATCAAATTCAGGATATAATCTTGATAATCTGCTTCCTATTTCACCAAGTCCTGTAAGCTTGTCCTTACTGTTATTTTCATTGATTATCCTAATTATAGCCTTTTCTATGGTTGACTTTTTCGTCACATTATTTTTATTTGACAAACTGTTAGATGATGTATTCAAACTATATGTAGCAATATTTTCACGCAACATATTGTAATCATTTTTATCCTCATTTAAGGATTTATCGTCAGACATTTCTTCCTCTTCAAATATTTGATTAAGAACAACAAATTTCTTACATGCCCTGACAAATGACTGCGGGGTTTTATCCTCGCCCATACCTATCACATCTATGCCGTTCTCTCGTATCTCCTTAGCAAGCTTAGTGAAGTCTCCGTCACTTGAGGCTATACAGAACATATCTGCCTTTCCCTCATACAAAAGCTTCATTGCATCTATTACGAGGCATATATCAGTGGCATTTTTACCTGAAGTATTGCTCTCCTGCATAATGAGATTAAGCGCATATTTGTTGGTATTCTCAAGCCAGCCCTTCACTGAATTATTCATCCAGTTGCCATACACACGCCTTATTATGATGTCACCGTATTTACTGAGCTCATCAATTATTGTATCCATATACTTAACCGCAACATTATCTGCATCGATTAAAAGAGCAATTTTTGCATCATTTTTACTATCTGAAATCATTGGACACCTCCAAGTAAATTGTTTTTAAATTTTTTCTTTTTTATACCTTTCAAAAAGTCTTTTTTCAAATCTCTTTTCGAATGGAAAATCAGGTTTTCTGACTTACTTAAACTTCCATATTCCGCTTTCATTCCAATCAGTTCCAATGTACAAATTAAATCTGCGGCTTGAAACAATTTATAATTACTTGGCAACACT
>JAFUEG010000322.1 GCA_017464045.1 Lachnospiraceae bacterium | reverse complement strand
TCTATTATATCAGTTTCAACTCTCGATATAGATAAACTTGATGTAGATAATGATAAAGATATGATTTCCGTTACATTTGATGTACCGGAGGATGAGATATCACAGAAAGAGGCATATTTGATTAAATATATGTTAGAGTCGGAAACCTTATTGAAAATGATTTACACATGATATAGATTATTAAAGTAATGCATGACAGCAAAGCGTTACGAGGGTATGAAGGAGGACGATATGGTAATTATTAACGGACACGTGGTTGACCCTGAGACAGGGCTTAACGAGGAAGCGGATGTAGAAGTAAGCGGTGACACTATAAAGAAGATATATGTAAAAAGTAAGGGCGAGGCTTACGAGGGTAACGACAGCGAAGTTATAGATGCGAAGGGTAAGTATGTCATGCCGGGATTTGTGGATTTACATGTTCATTTCAGAGATCCGGGACAGACCTATAAGGAGGATATAGTAACGGGTGCAAGGGCAGCGGCGCATGGCGGAGTGACTACGGTTTGTGCGATGCCTAATACAAGTCCTGTTGTTGACAGTGTTGAAACACTCGGATACATATTGGAAAAGGCGGACAAGGAGGCACTTGTTCATGTAAAACAGCTTTCCTGTATAACCAAGGGCATGGAAGGCAAAGAGCTTGTGGATATGAAGGCTATGAAGGAAGCGGGAGCGGTAGCTTTTTCCGAGGACGGAAAGAGTGTTATGGATGTTAAGCTTTACCGTGAGGCTATGAAGGAGGCAGCTTCACTTGGTGCAGTTGTTATGGCACATTGTGAGGATAAGGATTTGGTCGGAAAGGGAGTACTTAATGAGGGTGTAGCATCCGAAAAGTACGAAGTTCCGGGGATACCTAATTCCGTTGAGGATATAATAACAGCAAGAGATATACTTCTTGCGGCAGAGACAGGAGCAAAGCTTCATATATGTCACTGTTCAACCAAGGGGACAGTAGAGCTTATGCGTATGGCAAAAAGGCTTGGTGCTGATGTGACAGCAGAGGTATGTCCTCATCATTTCACTCTTACTGATGCAGACATAACTGAAGCCAACAGCAATTACAAGATGAATCCGCCGCTTAGAAAAGAGGAGGATGTGAAAGCACTTATAGAGGGCTTGGTTGACGGAACTATGTCCTGCATATCTACGGACCATGCACCTCATTCAGATGAGGAAAAGGAAAGATATTTCGACAAAGCACCTTTTGGTATAGTCGGTCTTGAGACATCGGCGGCGCTTACATATACTGCACTTGTATCGACAGGTCTTATGGATATCATGGAGATGGCAAGGAAGATGAGCTACAATCCTGCACATGTAATAGGCATAGACAAGGATTACGGCAAGCTTACAGAGGGCGCAAAGGCTGATATAGCTGTATTTGATCCTCGTGTTGAGTGGGAGGTTAAGGCTTCAGAGTTTTTCTCAAAAGGACATAACACTCCATATGAGGGTAAGGTTCTTAAGGGCAAGGTTACGGATACGATAGTTGACGGTAGGGTTGTATATAGTGAATAATTAAATTATAATTCACTTAAAGTGGTAAAAAAACAGAGATTAAGTGAAATATAATTATGAATTATTAAAATAAATACTGAATTTGAATTTTATAATTCGCCAAAAGTGGCAAAAAAAACGAGATTTGGTGAATTATAAAGTTGATAGAAAGGTTTATATATGAAATTCGTAATTCAACGTGTAACAAACGCAAGTGTTACCATAGACGGAAATGTAAGCGGTAAAATAGATAATGGGTTTATGGTCTTGATTGGTGTCTGCGAAGAGGATACAAAGGAGATAGCAGATAAGCTGGTGAAAAAACTGATTGGACTTAGGATATTTGCAGATGCAGAGGGCAAAACCAATCTTTCTATAAAGGATGTGAACGGTCAGCTTCTTTTAGTGTCACAGTTTACACTATATGCTGATTGTAAGAAGGGTAACAGACCATCCTTTATAAAAGCGGGAAGTCCCGAACATGCAAAAAAAATGTATGATTATATAGTTGAGCTTTGTAAAAAAGAGATAGAAGTAGTTGAAACCGGTGAGTTTGGAGCAGATATGAAGGTCGAGCTTATAAATGACGGACCGTTTACAATTATTCTTGACAGTGCAGATATTTGCTGAAGCAGATAGTTTTATATAGTGAGTTGTATGGCTTGAACAGATAATCAATAAGAAGAATAAATATTTTAGGAGGTATACTATATGGACAATAAGGCATTGTACAAGCTTTCTTATGGGGTGTTTGTGCTTGGAACAAAGAGTGGGGATAAGATGAATGCATGTATAACCAATACTTGTATTCAGGTGGCAAATGACCCTGTCAGGGTCGCAATTTCGGTAATCAATAAGAACTATACCTGTGACCTGATAAAGGAAAGCAAGCAGTTTGCACTCACCATGCTTGATAAGACGGTAAGCTTTGATACTATTAAAAGATTTGGATTTCAGTCAGGACGTGATGTAGATAAGTTTGCAGATTTTGTACCGCAGCTTGACGATATGGGTAATCCGTATATTGCATGGCAGTCCTGTGCGGTTATATCATGTAAGGTGCTTTCCGAAACAGATCTTGGTTCGCATACATTGTTTATAGCTGAGATTGTGGATGCAAAGGTACTCAGCGACAATCCGCCGATTACTTATGCAGACTATCAAAGTGATGTAAAGCCAAAGCCTGAAAAGGTGGATAAGGAAAAGAAGATAGTAGGCTGGAAATGTAAAATTTGCGGATATGTCTATGAAGGAGAGACGCTCC
>JAFUEG010000321.1 GCA_017464045.1 Lachnospiraceae bacterium | reverse complement strand
TTATAACACTTACTCATCCATTATACAATAATTATCATAAAAGACAAATAAAAGCGGCAATAATACCGCTTTTACTGTTTTTACCATAGTCATTTCTACCCTTGTTCTGTAGCTGTCGCTATTTTATCCAAAAGCTCGACTATTTCCTCTGTTGTATACTCTTTCTTTTCTCCTTGTGTGAAGATAAGTCGCAGTTCATACAACGTAGACATTTTTATACTTTTCATTTCTTTTTCCGTCATATCGGTAACCTCCATACTTATCCCCTCCTGATGCATTTTTTTTAATTGACCAAAGCTTCTGATGGGACTCGAACCCACGGCCTACGCATTACGAATGCGACGCTCTACCAACTGAGCCACAGAAGCATATTATTATTTATTAAATTTTATCTTTTAGTGAGTTACTAACAATCTCATACGCTTTTTTATACTTTTCCAAGCGTTCATAATCTTCTTTGGTAGGATGTAAAATCCGTTCAGGCTTCATGTTATGAGTCAAGTCTGCTATCTTCACTCTCGCAGAAAGAGGATTTTTAATTACATTATTGATATAATCGAAATAATCGTCGCCCTCTAACTTTGTAAGCGCAACAACCGCATCCGTAATCTCATCACCAAATATCGGTCTTAAATCCGCTTCCGTTATATCGGTATCCTCAATGGTATCATGAAGCCATGCAACTATCTTTTCCTTGATGTCATCCACATAAGAAGCAACGGTCCTGGGGTGGTTAATATACTCAACCCCGCACCGGTCAAACTGTCCTTTGTGTGCCTTAGTCGCAATCTCTTCTGCTTTTTTTAACAATACCTCATAATCCATAGTGACCTCTTATTATTCCCACGCTTGCCTTAAACATAATAACACATTCGTATAAAAAATAAAACAAAAAAATAAAAAGATAATACAAAAAGACAGAACCCGAATAAAATTAAGGTTCTATCTTTTTAAATTAAAGATAATATAATGTATTACATTTTGATAGATATATTATAATTCCAATGTATAATATTTTCATTATATAAATACCATTTGTTGCCATACTTATAAATTATCATATAATAATCTATATCATCAAAATACTTTGTGGTGTTTTCAAAGGTGCTGTAATTTCCTTGGGCTAACCATTTTTTTAAAAATGCTATTTCGCACGAAGATGCTTTTTTCATTTTCAGTAATTTATATGAAGCTCGGAATCCAGGCATAGCTTTTTTTATCTGAGAATCGTCTTCAGTCACTGACTGTCTATCCTGAACCATATCATAGTAATCTCCTGTATAACCATACCCTTCCAGATATTTAGTCATCACATCCCTATCCATTCTCAAAAAATCACTACTCTGTACAATTCCCTGAGCATATCCAAGTCTGTTGGTAAAATAGTAATATAAAGTACCACTATCGTTATACTCCTGTCCGGGCGGATTGCAGACCTCCCACACTGCGTATCTGTCCAAATTGTTTAATGCTTCAAAATAATCATCAAGTGCCCGCTGCGGACCGTTTTTCTTCTTATAATTAACATAATGAATCGCTGTCATCAATCTGATTACCACATATCATACAATATTTCATATGTATATCCTCCTATGCTAAAAATTCCAATATATATTACAATTAATTATGCACAAAACACGCAAAAAAACAAATATTATTTATATTTGTTTAAGAATTTTGTTCAATACTATTAAAACAAAAGTTATATTATTTTTACTGCTCTGTGAAGCTTTAAGATAAATTCTTCATCCGGAGTATCTCCACGAAAGCGTATACGATAATATGTTATAAAGAGCTCTCTCATTTTTTCAGCAAGCTGTATATCTTCAAGATATGGCAGGTAATCAAAAACCGATTCCACACCACAAGTTTCAGGATACACTTTCTCAATTTTATGTCGAAGAGACTGCATATCCTCTTTAACCTTGTTTTCCGGTGTCAATCTAAAATAATGTATATATCGCACTAAAACTATAGTTATAACTAAAAGAACAACAGCTAAAAGTATCCACAAAAGATATTTTATACTTAATAGCAAAATGTATATAAATTCACTTTTTTCCTTTTTGTTTTCATTGACAACCCGGCTTACTGTATCCTCCTTTTCAGGTAGTTCAGGTATCATATATTCATCCTTATAATCAAAGGAAAAATCCATATTTTCATTGCTATTTGTTTTTTCAGAAACACTTATCCCCCATGTAGTTAACTCAGCATTTTCCATGGCAGCAGTCGGTTCAAAAGGAATCCACCCTATTCCCTCTATATAGCCTTCTACCCATGCATGAGCCTCATTTCCCGGAACAGACTTACCATCTGAATTTTTGTGCATATATCCGTGAACATATCGGGCAGGAACTCCGGAAGCACGCAGCATAATCACCATAGCTGAAGCAAAATGGACACAATAGCCCCTCTGTCTATCAAACAAAAAGTTATCAACATAATTATTACTACCACGATAATCCACGCTTTGATCATAAGTATATTGCCTTAAAAAATGTTCAATTGCCTTTGCTCGTTCAAAGTCATTTTCACAATTTTTTGTTATTTCATCCGTTAACTTCAACATCCTGTCTGTAGCAAATGAAGTATCAAGGTATAATGGATTATCGATAACATTACTTAATGACTCTATGCTATTATAGTAGTCATCCTCCGACATGAAATCATTTAATTTTATTCCATAAATAAGGTAAGCATATTCACACATTGTCGAATAATTTTCAGGTTTCCCGGACAGCCGTTCATCAGTTACAACCCTTATAAAATACGGACTTGCATAATCTATTGCTATATAATTAAGCTTATAAGAAAATCCTTTTCGGGCAGGTTTAGACAATCCGTTTGAAATATTTCTGTCCATGAGAAATGTTGTGGCAGGAACAAGTAAATCCGAGGTACGAAGATATACATAAGTAATATTTGCACTCGTTGCATATGAAAAACATGACGCTTCCTCTTTTGTAACATCCGCATGATAAAGTGCATTTAAATACATGGCAAACCATGCATTATATGGCAGGTCATTATCTTCCTTTCCCGATATTCCATCAGGTCCTATAACTGAAAATGCTCCACCTCCGAGATATATCATATCCATGCGTCCTTTTGTCTCAAGTGTTAGTTCCTCATGAGAATTTTTACTTACACCGCCCGTAAGTTCCAAAGTATCCGAGTAACCCGCGTAAGCTGTACCGTTTTTCTTTAATCCGTCAAAAAAATAATCTATTTCAATCACCACTGTTTTAAAAAATTTTTCAGCA
>JAFUEG010000320.1 GCA_017464045.1 Lachnospiraceae bacterium | reverse complement strand
GCAAAATTGTTTAATATGTCCTATAATAACCATAGTTTTGATGGAAATGCCAGTCCGTCATGACTATTTTAACAAGGAACCGACAGTTTTACTGTTTACATAGGTTCAAAAAAGAACAGTTTTACAGCAAATGTTACAAACGGATAACTGAGATGATTTGATAGATATTGCTCTATCGTTGATTTTTGGCTTTGAAGTAAGTTGATTTTGCGTAAAACAAAACACACATTATAAAAAGGAGGGTTTTTTTGTGAAAAAATTCAAAAAAGCAATGGCATTGTCATTAGCACTTGCAATGGGATTATCTCTCGTAGCTTGTGGTAAAGATGACAAGGATGAAGACACTACAGCTCCTGCAACAACAGAGGCAGAAGATAGTGCCACAACAGAGGCAGCAGATAAAGATACTGAGGCTTCAGACGGAGATGCAACTGTAGATACTTCAAATGCAGGTGGAATCGCTGCACCTAGCACAGATGGATGGGATAGCTCAAAGAAGATTTATGCTTATTCATGGGATGATGACTTCCAGAAGAAGCTTAATGTAGTTCTTGCAGCATACCCAGAGTATTCAGATTATGTAGAGTACATCAATCTTGGTTGTGCTTCAGAGGAATCATTAGAGCAGATCGATCTTGCTTTTGATTCTGACAAGTATCCATCACTTATTCCTGCTGATGTAGGATCTGCAAAGTACTGGATAGAGGATGACAGCAAGACTGCTAATCTCTTAGATCTTGGATTCACTGAGGATATGTGGGCTGACAACTATAACTATTCAAAAGATTTCGCTTCATATAATGGTGAGTTAAAGGCTGTAACATGGCAGTCAACTGCTGGTTCAGTATTCTATAACAGAGCTATTGCAAAAGAAGTATTTGGTACTGATGATCCTGATGAGATTCAGAAGCTTATCGGTGACTGGGATTCATTCTTTGAGGCTGCTGATACTCTTAAGGATGCAGGTTACAAGATTGTAAACGGTCCTGATGAAGTATATTATGCAATCATCAATGCTCATAGTGAGCAGTGGGTAAACGTTGCATCAGATGGTTCTGAGACAGTTAAGCTTGATGATTCTGTTGCTAAGTTCCTTGAGATTGCTAAGAAGCTTTACGATGGTGATTACACTAACGGTGGAACAATGTGGAATGGTGACTGGGCAGCTAACATGGCTGACGGTGGAAACGTATTCTGTTACTTCGCTTGTCCTTGGATGATCGGTGTATTCCAGGGTAATGGTGCTACTGATGGTTCATGGGGCGCTTGCGTAGGTCCTCAGTCATATTACTGGGGTGGTACTTATGTATCAATCGGTAAGGATACTCCTAACCCAGAGCTTGCAGCATTTATCGCTTACGAGCTTGCATTTGATCCAGCAATCGGTGTAGATATCACTAACGTAACTGGTGATGCCGTTGTTAATAAGACTGCTAACGACATGCTTGCAAGTGGAAGTCTTGCAGATGACAATAACGGTCTTAAGTTCCTTGGCGGACAGAACCCATATTCAACTTGGGCTGCTGCAGCAGAAGGTATTGATCAGTCAGCATCAACTTACGCTGATAAGTACTATGAGGATTATATCAAGAAGGCCATGAATGGTTACAACACAGGCGATTATGCTAGCGTAGATGATGCAATCGCATTTATCTATGATCAGTCTAACACTGAGCTTGGTATACCTGCAGCAGAATAATAACTAAAATTATTATAGCTATATCTAAGGTAGTATATTACGCACCAGTAGATTTTTTACTGGTGCGTATATTATAAAATCATTCATGGGAGGAGGTTACATTTTGAAAAAAAGGAAATCTGTAGAACATGGTAAATATGGTCTTATGTTTGCCGTTCCATTTTTTGTAGTTTTTTTTATTTTTCAGTTATATCCTTTGATTTATACTTTTTATAATTCTTTAATCTATACAGCCAAAAACGGAAGAAATATAACCGAATCATTTGGACTTGGAAACTTTAAGAATTATGTATTTGGTAACCTGGGTGGTGGAGAAATTTGGAAGGCATTAGGTGTAACCATAATATTATGGATACTTAATTTTATTCCGCAGATTTTACTTTCACTGCTCCTTGCAGCATGGTTTACTGACATAAAATATAAACTAAAAGGAAATGGTATATATAAAGTTATTATGTATATGCCAAATATCATAACTGTAGCAACAATAGCAGTCTTATTCTATAGTTTATTTGATATAAACGGACCACTCACAATCCTATCGAGGAATTTGGGATGGGTTGGAAAAGACGGCTTCTTATATAAAGGATGGGCTTCTCTTATAATTATAGCTTTTATCCAGTTTTGGATGTGGTATGGTAACACCATGATTGTACTTTGTGCGGGTATTATGGGTATTAACCCATCACTCTATGAAGCAGCTATGGTTGATGGTGCAACAAGCAAGCAGCAGTTCTTTAAGATTACGCTCCCATTGCTTAAGCCAATTTTACAGTATACACTTGTAACATCAGCTATAGGTGGTTTACAGATGTACGATATTCCGGCTTTGTTTAATGATGGTGGTCCTGTTGTAAACGGAGTAAATTCAACTACAACAGTTATGATGTTAATCAAGAAGTATACCACAGTAGGAAGTGCCCAGAATCTTGGCCGTGCTGCTTCCTATTCAATTGTTCTTTTTGTTGTAACTATGGTTATAAGCTTGGTATTCTACAAGCTTACTCAGGACAAGACAAATGATGGAAGGTAGGTGAAAGATTAAATGGATCAGGAAGTTAAAGGATACTCAACTGTAAAACTTATAAGATACATTGTTTGTATATTACTTTGTTTTATTTCAATTTTTCCATTTTTTATTTTGATTATTAATTCTACGTTGCCATCATCAAAAATTGTAACCGGCATTAAGCTTTTGCCAGGCTCCAATTTTGTGACAAACTTTAAGAACCTTATAGCAGCAGGAAACAAGACAAGTGGTGTAAATGTAATGCAGGCTATGTGGCATTCACTTCTCATTACAGTACCTGCAACTGCTCTTCAGATTTATTTTGGTTCTCTTACTGCATATGCAGTAACAGCATATAAATTCAAAGGCAGAAATTTCATGTGGGGATTTATTTATGCAATTATGATGATTCCTACTCAGGTTTCAGTCGTTGGTTTTATAAAGGTTTGTAATCTTACACATCTTTATGGAACTTACTGGCCACTTATAATTCCGGCTATGGCTGCTCCTACTACTGTATACTTTATGAAGCAGTATATGGAGACAGGTCTTTCACTTGAGATAATTGAAGCGGCAAGAATTGATGGTTCAAAGGAATTTTATACATTTAATAGAATTGTTCTTCCATTACTTAAACCGGCTATGGCAACTCAGGCTATATTCGGATTCGTAGCATCATGGAATAATCTTTACATACCTTCGCTCGTTCTTGGAACAGAGAGAAAGAAGATGACAATGCCTATGTTCGTAGCTGCCCTTAAAGCTAACGATAAAGAAAGAGACTGGGGACAGATTTATTGCGGACTTTTCGCAACAGTCCTTCCTCTTTTGGTTATGTATTTCATTTTATCAAAATACATTATTGCAGGTGTTGCACTCGGTGGTGTAAAAGAATAATTATATGTTTTATACAAAATTCTGTATATATTTTTAATAAGGTGTACCATATCGGTGCACCTTATTTATATAAAAACCAAGGAGCATATTTATGAGCGAACCGCAAAAACAGTACAATAACAATAGAAGAGTTGAAGAGTTATATGATAGAAAACCACCTGACAAAAGATCATTTATGCGCAAGGGAATGGATACATTTGGCAATATTTTCGGTCTTAATGTATGCTTTATAATCTTCAGCCTTCCCATCTTTACTATAGGTGCATCATTTACTGCACTTTATTCTATGTGCATAAGAATCCAGGAAGATAAGGAAGAAACTATCTTATCAGGTTATATAACTGAATTTAAAAAGAATTTCAAACAGGCAACGGCAGCTTTTTTTATAATAATTTTATATATTGTTATTATGCTAGGCGAATATATAATGATTAATAATATAAGTGGTGTTATCTCAACCATATACACATATATTCTTATAGTTGAGGCTGTATTATTTTGTCTTGTTGTTCCGTTCGTTTTTCCACTTATTGCCTGTTATGAGAATACTCTTATAAATACATTTAAGAATGCGTTTCTTCTTTCTATCGGATATTTT